>JAHJRE010000295.1 GCA_018831055.1 Bacteroidota bacterium | reverse complement strand
TAGCAAGTCGCATCGGAGTGGCCCTTGGTGTATTTCAGATAGGTCAAAAACTCTTTTCGGATTTGTCCGAACGTTTTTTCATTTTGATCTTCCATCTCTCCTCCATGCCGCGTTTCGAAACCTGTTAGGAATTTTTTGGCCATTTTTTGGGCCCGGCGGCGATTTGCGATTTACTAAAATGGCTATTTTAGTTTATGGAACTTAAAATGCCAAAACGTAAATATTTAGGTTTCATGCAAAAAATCGCCTATTAGGAACCGCAAAAACACACAAAACCAAGTCCCGGCAACCCTAAATTTACCGAAGCGAATGTTTTAGTAACTTTTGTACGTAATCCCCCAAGTATTAACACCTATACTCATTCAAAATGACAAAAACTGACTCTTTCGCTATTATGGGTTTGGGATTGAATAAGCGTTAGCTCTAACAGGATTGTGTTAGTGCTAACGGATCATTTTGGGCGTTATACACATGGCTACTTCAAATCGAGAGCGACAAAAACGATTTTATGAATCCAGAACCCAGACCGGAGCATCGAGAATTTCTTGTTGGCTACCTGCCGAAGACAATCGACGACTGCAACGGCTAATCGAACAGATGAGTGAAACCGGTAACGATAAAACCGGTTATGCCGATGTGATCAGTGAGGCATTGAAGCGTTTGGAAATCGAAATGACGCCGGCCGGCGCCAAAAGCATGATGCGCTATGGCCTGCTCTACCTAAACAACGTAAACAACGAGGGTAAAAATGAACGACGATAAGCGCGAAGTGATAGTCACCGACATCCAGATGCCTTTCATGTCGATGGTGTTTTTCATGGTCAAATGGGCGATTGCCTCGATACCGGCGATTATCATTCTGGTCTTCATCGGCTCTTTTGTTTCAACATTTTTCGCCGCGTTGATACGTTGATCCAGTTATCCACAAAATCTGTGGATAACCTTGTCATTAACTCGTCATATTCGCTTTGCATACCTTTAGCCTCAAGGGGTTTAGAATTTTGACTAAAATTTGGACAAGCTTGTTTGGGCACATACTTACCCCCCCTGAAACGGTGGCGGAAGCTGTTGAAATGCTTCTGGGGTTATTGAGCGTCGAAGAAAAGTTCGAGATTGCGGTGATGCCGAAGGACAAACTATTCGATTTACACTTCGGCCTTGGCTTGGCGATCCGGAATGCGTTTAGATTGCATGAGCCTGGGAACAAATTGCAGGCGTCGTGCGGCACGTCTCACTCTGATGATGGCTATTTTTGCCCATCCCCTCGAAAAGGTAAAAATTAGCAATATCTAATAGGCTGGCATGCACATAGCTTTATTGTTTACCAAGCAATCTGGTACATAATCCATCCCCGCTATTACCCATTTCAATAAGAGTCATTACGTTTGCCGAGTGCACAAGGGGCTATCGATCTATTGACAATAGTAGCCTATAGGCTACACTTAAAGCATGGTCGATATAAAGAAAACCGATGTTTATGCCCGATGGCTGGACAATCTTCGTGACATTCGGGCTCGTGCACGAGTTTTGGCCAGGGTCGAACGTCTAGCTGCCGGCAATCCGGGTGACGTGAAGTCGGTAGGCGAAGGTGTATCAGAAATGCGCATCGACTATGGCCCCGGTTATCGGGTGTATTTCACTCGACGCGGCAACGAAATCATCATTTTATTGGCCGGTGGCGATAAAAGCACTCAGGATGCCGATGTTAAAACCGCCCAAGGTCTTGCCCGTAACCTTTAGGATAACGCAATGACAAAAACTATCATCAGTCGCTACGATGTAGCGGAGCACTTGAGAACCACCGAAGAAATGGCGGCCTATCTGGATGCCTGCATCGAGGAAGCCGACGGCGATGCGGCCTTCATAGCCAAAGCGCTTGGCGATATTGCCCGTGCGCGTGGCATGTCGCAGATTGCCAAAGAGACCGGACTTTCCCGCGAAAGCCTGTATCGATCCCTGGACGGCGAGCATATCCCTAGTTTCGATACGATTCTCAAGGTAACAAAGGCACTAGGCATTCATCTGCATGCCGACCCGGCCTGATAAATTCAGCGGTACGAAAACGTACGTTAGCGGCTACTTTAATTCGCTTGCAGGCTTTCTTAAGCAAACTGACGGACAACACCCGGCCAATTTGCGACATTGGAGCAATCGTTGTTTACCCTATTTGATAGTCCGGTTGTAGTTTTATTCCTGACAGTTTACTAATTCAAGCCACAATGGGTTCTCGCTCAGAATGAATAAGTCAATTAGCTGAACTATGGCATTAGAACCAATAGTTTCATTAGTTTATCGGCGTGCCCCACATTTGCGGTGGATTATAAAGCCTGTTGAACTTTAGAGCCTTTTGTTTATTAGCACCCTACTTTAGTCCGAATTTTTGGGAAGTCGATAATTGACGTCAAGCCTTGGTGGCTATTGGTTTCCCCGGAAGTCTACGGGACTTTAGTGTCGTTTGTTTAAATTCACCCATATGTAAGAGGTGTTAAATAGAAGGCTATAGAAAGCCTCTGCAAAAACTTTAACTTAACCCTTCAAAATACTGCCATCCCCGCATCTGTGCGAGGATGGCATGTTATGTATAGTGTTTCTAATTGGTTAGGCTGTCTTCTGTTGCGACATAGCGAGCAGCTCTTGCTGAAGGCTGGCGGTGAACGCTGGTTCCAGCTTTAGTGCGGTAGCTAAGGACAAGAGATATTCTTGTTCAAGCTTGCATTGGCTGTCGCAAACCAGTAAAGCCGCAAGATAAATCTGAGCTGACTCCTGTGGAGATTTTGCAGCAGCAGCGATGCTACTGACTTCTGGCGTGTTCGCCATCTCCTGCATCAGTAGAATTTTTTCCTGTGCGCTTGCACCAGCGGATTCAAGCTGCCCCATAATTTTCTGAGTTTCTACTTCATCCATATGCCCATCAGCTTTAGCTGCGGCAATCATTGCACGGATGATAGAAAGCGAAAGTTCGTTGCTTGTTGTTGCAGGAGCGGCTATTGCTTCTGCTGTTTGCGGCTGAGTATTGGTCATCAGTCCAGACAATAAACCGCTAGCTTGTGCTATCAAACCTTGTGCAGACTGAGTTACCGCACCGCCCAAACTCGGATTTCCACCAGCCGCTTTCTGCTGCTGGTAGTCCCCAAATGCTTTATAAGCAAGCGTTCCAAGCAGTGCAAGACCGCCGACCTTTGCCGCAGTTTCAACGGAATCTTTACCTAGGAGTGATGTCGCAACGCCTCCAGTTAGCAGTCCAGCCGCAAAGTTTTTTGTTGCCATTCCCCCTAGCATTTTACCGACAAGATCATTTGAATCGATATTAGCTAGTAAGTTTTTTGCGTCTAACATAAGTAACCCTCTTCATTATATAGTTTTAAGCTGGTTTTCTAAGCATCTTTTCAACTTCGGAAATATGCGTTTCATCGTCAGAAAGCATCTGGCGTGCATATTCTTCAAGTACGATCGAATGCCCTTCGACAAGCTTCAGTAGCGTGCGATAATTTTCTGCTTGCTTTTTTCATGTTCCAACCGCCTAGTTTTTTATTTGGTCTATGGTAAATAGGGTAAGGCAGACTTATGGACGATAATCCTGAGTTTCCCGTCTTTTCCTTTTTTGAAGACCCAAGTTTTATCTACCATGACTTCTTTACCGGTCTTGTCGGTAACCCAAACATTACCCATTGTTATAGCGACCGAACCATATATTTGTATACCTTCATTGGTATTACCTGCGTTATCGTATCGTGCCTTAACCCATGGTGTAAGGGCAAAACCTTTGTCATTTGGATAATCAAGATCACCGCCAATAAAATAAGCCAATGCGCCTTTTTTAGTGTTTCTAAATGTCTGGTCGCCGAAAGCCAATGTAGGCTTAAAAAACACCTTCCCGTAATCATAGTTGTAAGCTTCAGAAAGCACCTTTTCAGCATAAGCCTTGTAATCGCCACCTTCTTCTTTCAATTTACCTATTTTTACCAAAGCATCACACCACGCTTGCTGTGCTGCATTCACTTCATCGTAAGTAATAATAGAATTTGCCCCATCTTCAACATAGACTAAGCCTAAGTCGTCAATGACTTGTTGTACTGTCTTGCTTGTTTTTGAACCCCCTGCTTGAATTTCTTCTTTTTTTGAAGTAGCGCAGGAAGTCAAGAGTATTGCCCCAGCCAGTAAAAATAAAATCTTTTTATTTGTATTCATATGAGTTAGCCTCTTAATTTAAGATCTATTAAAGCTTTCCGACTAGTATTGATTAAGTAACGGCTTGTATAAATTCGGAGCAGTCTATCTTTGATTCTTTAAAATTTATGATGAGTCCGCCTATTCTATTTATCGAATATCTCCTTAATCCTTTTTATTAATATTGTCATTTTTTTAGCAGCACAGAACTTAGAATAATTGTTAATTGCATTGACTTTGATGGTATTTATTCAAAAAGTTCATTATTTCATTCTTGGAATTTAATGGTATTTTCGGATTAAGACAACAGGACTACCCACTTTAGGCGGGACAACCCTTCGCCCTGAACTGGCCGAAGGGCTTGTGGTTCATGGCTCGACAAGCTCACCACGAACGATTCTTTAGATTAACTGTCTCGGCTTAAGTTGGAGGCCGATAACAGCATTGGTATTCACCTCCAGATAAGCTCGATTCATTTCAGCCGACGTTTTAAAAGCGCTTTTTTTGTTTTTTTAGGTGTATTGCTGATATAGGCTTCATCAAAACGCTCGTTAGCTAATGTAATCAACAACTCCTGGATGCCCAATTGTTTATCTTTGGGTTGCAATTGAATATATTGGCCGTTAGATTGCATTTCCCAGACACTGCGCTGATTGCTCAGTTGCAGCGATAATATTTGCCGCAATGCCGTTTGCAGTTCTGGTTTTTGAATGGGTGTAACGACTTCCACACGGCTCTCCAGATTACGCTGCATACAATCAGCAGAGCCAATAAAATATTCTTCTTCCCCGCCATTCTGAAAATAATAGATGCGGGAATGTTCTAAAAATCGGCCTATAATACAAATAACCCGTATGTTTTCAGATAATCCAGCAATACCGGGTCTTAACCGGCAGGTATCACGAATAATAAGATCAATTTTTACACCCGCCTGCGCCGCTCGATAAAGAGCGGCAGTAATGTCTACATCTTCCAATGCATTCATTTTGAACTGAATTAAGCCAGGCGAACTTGCAGAATTTTTGCTAATTTCCCTATCGATTTTCTCCAATAGCTTTGTTTTTAACTTGTTAGGTGCTATCAGCAAATCTTGATAGTTGCGTTTGGGTACGAGGCCGGTCGTCAAATAATTGAACAATTCTGTCAGTTCTTCACCTATTTTTTTATCGCAGGTCAAAATGCCCAGGTCGGTATAAAGCCTTGCTGTACCGGCATGGTAGTTACCCGTACCGATATGGGCGTATCGGCGCAGGCCGTCATAATCCTGACGAACAACATAAATCACTTTGCTGTGCGTTTTCAAACCCACCACGCCGTAAGTCACATGAATGCCAGCTTTTTCCAAATGTTGCGCCCATTTAATATTGGCGGATTCATCAAAGCGTGCTTTTAACTCGACGACGACTGTCACTTGTTTGCCGTTTAACGCAGCATCAATCAGGTATTGAACAATCTTGGTGCCTGCCGAGGTGCGATACAGCGTCATTTTAATCGCTTGTACGTGAGAATCGCGGCTGGCCTCTTTCACAAAGCGCTCAACGGTGGTTACAAAAGATTCATAAGGATGCTGCAATAGAATGCTGCCTTGCTCGCGAATGGCGTGAAAAATATTCGGAACTCCCGACAGTTTTGGATGATCGCAGGGATGGTGAGGTGGCGCCTGCAAATCGGCCCGGGCAATGCCGGCAATCTGAAATAGGTCCGTCATGGCCATTCGCTGGTCAACGACAAAAACATCTTGCTCTTCATTGAGCCCCAATTCGGCCGCCAGCATTCCGCTTTGCAATTTTCCCATCGTTGCTGTAACTTCCAGACGAACGACCGGTGCAAATTTACGCTCGCGCAATTCTGATTCAATCATTTGCAAAAGGTCATCGGCCTGCTCTTCATCTTTTTCAGTGATGGCATTTCGCGTCACCCGGAACAAATCGCAAAAAGCTATCTTCATGCCGGGAAAAAGCAAGTCAAGATTATTGGCAATCAAATCACCCAGTGCTACGTACAGCTGCTCAGTGCCTACCTGAATAAAGCGCGGCACACTGGCACTGACCGGGACTTTAATTCTTACTAGGGTCACATTATCAGTTTCTGCATCGCAAACACCTGTTAGTAAATTTAGCGACAGGTTAGAGATAAAAGGGAACGGATGTGCTTTACCAATGGCTTGTGGGGTAACTAGGGGGAAGATATTTTGAATGTAATGTTCACGCATGAGATGTTGCTGATCTTTCGACAACGCCAGAAAAGGTAAAATGCGAATACCTTGCTTTGTCAGCAGATCAAGAATTTGTACCAATAGGGTTTCTTTTTTCGCCTCAAGCTCACGCACAAAGGCATAACATTCGATGATCTGTTGCTGCGGGCTACGTCCATCTACACTTAACTCACTGATCCCCGCACCGACCTGTTGTTTAAGGCCGCCTATCCGTTTCATAAAAAATTCATCCAGATTAGCGCTGACAATGGCAATAAACTTAACCCGTTCCAGTAATGGCGTGCGCGGATCTTCGGCTTCCCATAACACCCTTTTATTAAATTCCAGCCACGTCAATTCGCGGTTGAGATACCATTCGGGCGCGTTAAGATCGATAAGTTGATTGGAAGGCTCAGGTGGCAATGTTTGATTGCTGCTTGTCATATGGTCGGCTATTAAGATTGATTGGGTAGAAAAGAGATGTACTAATCTTTAAAAACCAAAGGTCACTCGCACCCTTAATAGGGGCCTTGTACTGGTGGAGTCACTTAAAGGTTTGTTATCTAAAAGACCTATATAACGAATGACCATAATTGGCCTAACTCCTTTACCATGACCACTGCCCAAATCACGATACTTATCCCCGTGGCCGCTGCGGCAATATCCTTTATGACACGTATTTTCTCATTTTGCTGCGTTTCCACGAAATCGCAGAGAGCTTCAATGGTGGTGTTAAACATTTCGCAAATTAACATCAGACCGGTGGCAGCCAATACAGAGATGAAATCCATCCATTGGCGAAAATAAAAACAGACGGCCAAAAGCAGAATTGAAAGTATGACTTTATAGGCCACGCTGAAGTCATATAAAACCGCATAGCGTAGACCTGAAAAACAGACCTTCAATTTTCTAAAAGGGTGGTAGCCACCCTGGCCGGTATTGAGAAACTTGTTACGCATAGCTTACCTCATGATGATGCCGCTGTTATGCAGCAGATTTAATAAACCCAGAACCCAAAGCAAACCCAGCAACGCACCCCCTATTACATCCGAAGGGAAATGAACCTGAAGATAGACGCGAGAGAGAGCAACCAGTAAGGTCAATAACAGGGCAATCACGGTCAAAGAATAATAGGTAAGCCCCAGTTTCTCCGGTTTCAGTATCCACCACACTGCCACCACAAAGGCAACGATTTGTGCGGTGTGGGCGCTGGGATAGGAGGCATCCAAAGGGATTTCGCCAATAACTGGGAAAAAATCGGGACGTGGTCGTGCGAACCAGAGCTTGGCCAGACGGCTGAACAAGGCGATACCGGCTAGACTTAGAGCCAGCAACCAGCCATCTGCGGCGCGTCCATTTCTCGCCAGAAACCCGCATATCAGCGCGGTTACGGGGGCCAGAGTAAAGAGCGAGCCTGCCCAGGTGATGAGTGCGAAAAAACGATCGAGCCAAAAACCTCTGAGTCCGTGAGCGAGGCTAAGCAGAAAGCGATCCAACTGATACGGCGGTAGGCTGATGCGTTCGATGAGGGCCAGCAGAACGATTGCCATTAACCAAATGCCTGATGTTGGCAAGTATTTCAAACCCAGAGTGTTCATTGTTTTACCTTATGCTGGAGCCAGGGAGTGCTTCAAATATGACGACTATTCCGAAATCACGATGAAGGTGAATGTCTTGTTACACTTCTGTTTGACGTTGTTTTTACCCGCCGCTCCAGGATACGTCTGGTTATTAGCTTTTCTGTGCCGATAACGACATAGATAATCAGACCCGCGGCAAGTGTCAGCAGCCATTCATCACGACCAATGGGCGCGCTGTGGAACAACCAGTTCATGATGGGCAGATAGATGAAGGCAGCTTGTGCCAGCATCATAGCCAGTACGCCCGGCCAAAGCCAGGGATTGGAAAACAGGCCCAGCGAAAACATGGATTGGGTCAGGGAGCGGCAATTCAGCAGATAGAACGCTTGGCCGATAACAAACATATTAACGGCGGCAGTGCGGGCTTTGTAGATGCCTTCTCCATGCAGAAGTTCCCATTCGAAAAGTCCGAAAGCTCCTCCAGTTAACAACAGACCCACCAGAATGGTACGAAAAATCAGGTGGCCCGTGAGAATGGCTTGCTCGGGGTCGCGCGGAGGACGTTGCATGATGTCCCGTTCACGGGCTTCGAAGGCCAGGACCAAACCTAGGAATAGCGCCGTGGTCATGTTGATCCAAAGTACTTGGCCGGGCAGGATGGGGAGTTCAATACCGGCAAGCACAGCGATAAGGATCAACAGGCCTTGGCCGATGTTGGTGGGCAAAGTCCAACTGATAAACTTCACCAAATTATCGTAGACGCCTCGCCCTTCCTCAACCGCAGCGGCTATGGACGCGAAGTTGTCGTCAGTCAGAACCATTGCGGCAGCTTCCTTGGACACCTCGGTACCGGTGATTCCCATGGCCACACCGATGTTGGCCTGACGCAGAGCCGGTGCATCGTTCACGCCATCACCGGTCATCGCGACGATGTGTCCACGCGCTTGCAGGACCCTCACCAGTCTGAGCTTTTGTTCGGGCGCTACACGGGCAAACACAGCTGTGCGTTCCGCCGCCACCGGTAAATCCGCATCGGCGATCGCGGCCAGTCCTTGGCCATCCAAAGCCTGGATCGGTTCATGCGGATCTACTAAGCCGATTTGGCGGGCGATGGCTACGGCGGTGCCCAGATGATCGCCGGTGATCATCTTGACACGTATCCCGGCTGTCCAGCAACGCGCTATCGCCTCGATGGCTTCCTGCCGAGGCGGGTCTATCATGCCTTGCAGGCCAATGAAGCTGAGCCCCTCCGACACTCCGCCATGTTCAAGCGTGTGCTCGTCGAGCGGGCGCTCGCCCCGTGCAAAGGCCAGGACACGCAGGCCTTGTGCCGCCATGTTTTCGACCTGCTCATGAATGGCATGGACATCCAGGGGAACCCTCTGCACGTCTTGATCAAGGGCGGCATCGCAACGAACCAAAATGCTCTCCAGCGATCCTTTCAGATAGATGTGATGAGCATCAGCCGCGTGATTGTGATGCAGGGTGGCCATGAATTGATGGGCCGACTCGAACGGGATGGCATCCAGACGCGGATGGGTTTTCGTAATGTCCGCATGGTTCAACCCCGCCTTGCAGGCCGAGACCAATAGGGCGCCCTCGGTGGGATCACCTTCCAGTTTCCAGCCTTCGCCCCCCTGGACAATGCGTGCATCGTTGCAAAGCAGACCCGCCTTTAGACATTCCATCAGCACCCCCTGATTTTGCGGGTCGGTCGGCGCGCCATTCGCAAGGAACTCGCCTCTGGGCTCATAACCGGAACCGGTGACTTCGTAATTTACCCCGGCCGCATAAATGGCCTGCACGGTCATTTGGTTCTGGGTCAGCGTGCCGGTTTTGTCCGAGCAGATGATGGTCGTACCGCCCAGCGTTTCGACCGCCGGCAACTTGCGGATGATCACATGACGTTTGGCCATGCGGGCGACACCAATAGCCAGGGTGATGGTCACTGCCACAGGCAAGCCCTCGGGGATAGCCGCCACGGCCAGGGCGACCGATGCGATGAAGGTATCGATGGGGTCCTGGCCTCTCAGCCAGCCGGCGAGAAAAGTCAGCAATGCGAGTCCCAGGATAAACCACATTAATAGCCGGCTGAACTGCCTGATTTTATGGGTCAGCGGTGTTTCCAGTTCGGTGGCTTCCGCGATCATCTGGTTGATGCGGCCAATTTCCGTGCGGTCGCCCGTTTCCACCACCATGCCGACGCCAGTGCCATAGGTGACCAGGGTGGAGGAATACGCCATGTTGCGGCGATCAGCCAGAACCGTATCGGGTGGAAGTGATTGGGTGTTTTTTTCCACCGGGACCGATTCGCCGGTGAGGGCCGATTCGTCGATCTGTAAATCCCGTAGCTTGATCAGACGCAAATCCGCCGCGACCTTATCGCCGGATTGCAGGAAAACGATGTCACCGGGAACCAATTCCATCGCCGGGACGACTTGACGGACCCCATCGCGCAATACGGCCGCGCTGATACTCAGCGCACGCGACAACGCGTCAATGGCGCGCAGAGCATTGAATTCCTGGATAAAGCCAATAATGGCGTTAAGGAAAACTACGCCGAAGATGACGGAGGCATCCACCCAACTCTTCAATGAACCGGTGATCAAAGCCGATACCAGCAAAATATAAATCAAAGGATCGTGGAACTGCGACAGGAACAGCAGGAGCGGATGCTTGCCTTTCTTGGGGGTCAGGCGGTTTGCGCCAAATCGGGCCTGACGATTTTTAGACTCTTGTGTGCTCAGGCCTTTCAACGCATCGGCATTCAATGCGTCGAGTGCCTGAGTTTCCGCTAGTTCGTGCCAACCGGTGGTATTGGGTCTTTTCATAATTAACGCCTAATTTTTAGCTATTTACAGATGTAAGCCACTCAAGTCATAGCACGAAATCTGACATGCTAACTAAATTGATAGTTCAGACTTTGATGCTATGCAAGCACTGTGAGTGCGCGTTCATCCCCATCTATTTGTTGATTAAGCGAATGCCTGTAAAATCATGAGTGAACACGAATCGGCGGCCCAACAGTCTTGAGTTTATTCGACGCAGTTCATGACGCTTTTTCCATAAGATGCCAAAGCGCCTGACGGATGGCCGTAGTGCCTCCGGCCATGATGCTGATAAAGTAAATAAATGCGCAGAGGTTGGCTAGATGCCCGAACAGGATGCAGAGACCATCCTGCTGCAACAGTCCAATGGCGATAAATAGCAGCGCAAGAGCGGGTAATGTGTTGCTGAAAGGGATAAGCCCAAAAGGGGCCATAAGCAAGGCGGAAGCCGTTATTAGCGCGCAGTTGTTCAGCATTTCCGCCACCCAGTTGGACGTCAACCAATTCAGTCGATGGGGACGACTCAAGCGTTCCAGTCGATGCAACCATAGGCTGCTTTGCTTTAATCCCTTCCGAAGTTTTTCGGTCGGCAACACGCGTTGTGCGATGCATTTCGGCAGCCATAGCTTGCGACCGAAAAGCCGACTGGTGCCGATCAACAGGATGGCGGCGCCGAAAACGGTACTAATACCCGGAATAGACACAGGTACCATGAAAATGATTGCAAGGAACGCTATGAGCAGCAATAAACCATCCTGTCCGACAATATCTCTGATCTCCGCCAGCGAAACGCCACTCGTCGGCAAGTTGCCAGTCATGACATTGAGCTTTTCCCCTAGAGAGTCTGTTTGCAAGTCAGCCTGTTGCGTTTTGCTCAGAGAAATGTGACGCGCTTTGCTCGGATCATCTGTAATTTTTTTCATATATTCATATCTTGTCTTACAACCGACATTCCGCACCCCTGTTACCCGGAATTAGCATATAAGTGTGGCACCAGGTAGAGCGTTCGATTGGCGAAACCAAGACTGTTTAAATTGATGGCCCTTTGCGTATCATGCTAGCCTTCACGAACCAAAATGTTTTCGGCGGAAGTTGGGTAAAAAAGTGACTGAAAGCCCAGGGTCAATATCTAATTTCTACCTGAGCAAACAACTATTCCCTATCTATATTGGAAAACACCAAATCCTCCAGCAACATTACAATCTCTGCCTCATCCTTATTTTCCCCAAAGTCGGTTAGCGAAGGCAAGTTATTCAAAAAAAATCTTGATGGCGCTGGGGTTTCGTCTGGCGAACTGATAGAAGGAACACTGCCTGGTCGCTACGTCACGCTCGAAGTCCTTTTGAGGTTCAATTGGTTATGTTTTCTGAGCAGGCTCTAACTAACTGGAATGGCTGCTAATTGAGGGACTGCAGACATAGTCATCTAACATAGGTGAATGGCTGCAAGGGGTCGGGTATTGCCGGCCAGACGAGCCCTATAAAATCATTAGCACCTTATTTTAGGTGCTAACTCGGTTTTTCGTTCGATTGCGCCCCAATTCAAATGTAATTTTACGTTTTACCAGAACCATTCCGTTTCTCTGCCACGTAGGAGAAGAATTTTCGTCTCCCTACGCCGGTAATCTCACAAACCTCGGCGGCAGTTTTGTCTGAGTTTTCATAGAGGATTCTGGCATTCTCCAATTTTTCTGGGTCAGTTTTAGGTCTTCCACCCGTTTTGCCCCGCGCTTTAGCGGACGAACGGCCGGCAGCCGCCCGCTCTGCGCGAAGTTCCCGTTCCATTTGGTGAATAGCGCCCATCATCGACAAGAAACAACGGCCAGTTGCGGATGTAGTATCGATATTTTCGCGCAATGACACTAAGTTAATTTGCCGCTGTTCCAACACCTTTGCCGTTGTCAGTAAATCCATCAACGAGCGCGTCATGCGGCTTAGTTCACTGACGACCAAGGTATCGCCTGGGCGAGCATATTCTAAAAGCTGATCCCAGCCGGGTCGATCCATGTGCGAGCCGGTCATCTTGTCGGAAAATATTTTGCCGCACCCGGCTTTTTGCAACGCATCAATCTGAGAATCCAGATTTTGGCCGGTACTGCTGACTCGGGCATAGCCGATTCGATGAAATGGCGTAGTCGTATTGGTTTGCATGGTGCAAAAAGTTATCACATAGTAGGGTTAAATGCATTATGATTTTGGCAAAGGTTTTTGCACTCAGAATTGAAGGAATTGAAATTGAAAAGGATCGGTGAACATAGAGTGCAAAAAGTGTACTTTCTGCACTCGCCGAAAAGCGGTGCCCAATGAACGTCAATTCGCGCCGCCTGTCTATCCTGACGAAAAGTGAAATCGATGATCTATACGGGTTGCCTCGTTTCAGCAATGACGACCGCAGTCTCTTCTTCGATTTAAGCGTGATTGAACAGAAAGCTGTCGACGCCGTTTATGCCCGTTCGTCGGCCGTCCATTTAATCCTTCAAATCGGGTATTTCAAGGCCAAGCAACAGTTTTTTGTTTACGGGCGGGAGGCCGTGCTCGACGACCTGGACTATATTCTCCATCGGTATTTCCCCGACCAGGCATTAGATAAGATCAAAACCCTTTCCAAGCCGACCCGGCTCGAACAGCAGCAGATCATCCTCCAGTTATTCGACTATCGCCTATGCGACGGCGAGGCCAAGGCGGCACTGGAACAGAAAGCGCAGCGGGTCGCCATGCTGTCGACACAGCCGATTTACATCTTACGCGAAACCTTACAATACCTTACGAACCAACGCCTAATTGCCCCTGGCTACACTTATCTACAGGACATGGTGAGCCGAGTAGTGACTGGCGAACGTCGGCGGATTACAGGCTTATTGGAAAAAGCCATGACGCCGGATGTCGACAAGCAACTCGAAGCCTTGCTTGAGTCTGAGGAAGGCATGTACCGCATCAGCCTACTCAAGCACGAGCCTAAGGATTTCAGTTACCGCGAGTTACGCCAGGAGGTTGAGCGCCGCAAATTTTTCCAGCCGCTGTATGAATTCGGGCAAAGCTTTCTGGGTACTGCCGGCCTGTCCAATGAGAGTATAAAATACTATGCCTCATTGGTTCCGTTCTACTCCGTCTATAAGCTTCGGCGCATGGCGGAACCCACAACACGCCTGTATTTGCTGTGTTTCGCCTTTCATCGCTTTCGGCAAATTAACGATAATTTGATCGAAGCGCTGATTAGTCTGATTGGCCAATACGAGAAACAAGCCAAACTTGCCGCCGATGAGGCCATGCAGCAAGCCATCGACGAAGCCGGCGCGAATCTACAGGCGGCAGGCCAAGTTCTGGAACTGTTTATCGACAATTCAATCCCCGACGAAACGCCGTTTGCGGCCGTCAAGGAAAAGGCTTTCGAACTACTCAACATCGAGAGCTTTCCTGTCGTATCCAGTTTTATGCGTAATATCGAATTAGATAAAACCGCTTTTGAATGGTCGTATTACGGCACGCTACGGCACAAATTCAAACTCAATTTACGGCATTTGTTCTGTAACCTCGATTTCGTTTGCCTAGTGTCGGATGAACCGCTGCTGGAAGCCATTTTGTTTCTACAGGAGTTGCTGCGCCAGGGCAAAACACCACGACAGATGAATCCAGCCAACTTCCCGACCGGAATCATCGCCAAGAATTTGCAGCGGTACTTGTATACCAAGGCGGAAGAACAAAAAAAGAAAACCCTGGAGGTTGATCGCTATGAGTTCCTGGTATACCGCGAGCTACGGAAGGCGCTCGAAGCCTGTGACGTATTTGTTCGGGATAGTAACGAATTTCGCAGCTTTGATGACGACCTGATCAACGCCGAGCGCTGGAATAAGGATAAAGACGCGATATTGCAAGAAATCGGCGCACCGATTCTATTGACACCGATTCAGGATACGTTAGCCGCGCTCAAGCAGGAATTGGAAGCCAAGTACAAGTCCGTGAACCAGCGTATTGAAAGCGGCGACAATAAACATATCAAAATCACCGGTAGCGGGGACAAACTTCGCTGGACATTGGTTTATCCCGCCGAGGAAGAATCAACCAACAGCCCTTTCTATGCTCAATTGCCGAGTATCGGCGTGGCCGACCTGCTTTGGTTCGTCGCTGAAAGAACAGGATTCTTGAAGTCATTTGCTCACGTTTTGGAGCGCTACGTCAAACAAGATACTGATCCCAAGCTCATTCTGGCGTGTATCGTTGCCATGGGCACCAATATGGGTTTATGGAAAATGGCGGAAGTCTCGGGACTTAGTTATTCTGCGTTGCTGACGACGGCGCGCAATTTCCTACGAGCGGAAACACTGCATGCGGCGAATGACGCCATTTCCAACGCTACGGCGGCGTTACCTGTTTTCCAAGCCTACGACATCCACCATCAGAAACATTCTAGCAGTGATGGCCAGCATATAGTCACGCAGATCGACACGATCAATGCCCGGCACTCCAGCAAATTTTTCGCTCTAAAGAAAGGCGTAAACGCCATTACCTTGGCCATGAATCATGTCCCGATTAATGCCAAGATTATCGGTGCGCACGAACACGAATCACATTTCGTGTTCGACATCCTGTACAACAATACCACGGAGATCAAGCCGGAAAGGCATTCGACGGACACGCATGGCACCAATCAGGTGAACTTCTTTACCTTGCGCGTCTTCGGCTACCAATTTTCGCCGCGTTATCGTGACCTGCATAAAAAGATCGATAGCCTGGTTGGATTCCAGCACCCGAGCCGTTATGGCGATATCCTGATTAAGCCCTCGCGTAAGGTCTTTGATACCTTAATCTGCAAGGAGTGGCCGAATATCCAGCGCATTCTGGCTTCGCTTGCTCAAAAAGACGTGACTCAAGCAACCATCGTGCGTAAGCTCGCCAGTTATAAGCGGCAGAACCAGACCAAGAAGGCACTATGGGAATTGGACAATATCTGTCGGTCGCTTCATATCCTTGATTTCATCGACGACCCGATACTCAGGCAGCGCATTCAAAAGGCACTTAATCGCGGCGAGGCGTATCACCGTATGCGACGAGCGATTTCCTATGTCAATGCCGGTAAATTCCGGGTAAAAACCGAAGCGGAGCAGCAAATCTGGAACGATTGTTCCCGACTTATTGCCAACGCCATCATCCACTACAACACGCTAATCTTGTCGCGGGTGTATGAGCTAAGACTGGCGACCGGCGACCAGGATGCTATCGAGATCATCAAAGGCATGTCGCCCGTCGCCTGGCAAAATGTGAATCTGATCGGTAAGTTTGAATTTACGGAAGAAAACGCCAAGGTTGACATCGATGCGTTGGCTGCACGCTATAACGACCCTGATTTTTGGCGGAAGTCTTTGGCGGGAGATAGCGACCTTTAATATTAGGTATTGCTAATTTTTACCTTTTCGAGGGGATGGGCAAGAATAGCCATGATGCTTCCTGGGTGATAATTAGCGCATTATGGCGAACGTTACAAACATGGGAACCGTAAATGGGATTACAGGATCGAGACTATTACAGGGAACAACTCCGTTATCAGAAGCCTCCCAAAAAAGGCGGAGGAAGCCTGAAATACCTGATTATCCCTGCGCTTATGCTGGCCACGCTTTGGTTCGGTGCCGACGCTTTGTTGAAGTATCAAACCGAAGAGCGAATCAAAGCCTCCCTCCTCATTGAGCCCATAACCGGCGGCGTCGTTCTGAAATCGGACCGGCAGGGGCATTTCAGGGGCGTTGCTCTGATCAATGATGTTCCCATGCCCTTTATGATCGACACCGGCGCGACCAAAACCGTGATTCCCGCAAAAATGGCAACCGCTGCGGGTTTGCCTTTCGGCCGCCCCATTCAAACAAGCACGGCCGGCGGAAAAGTCTATGACAGTGAGACACAAATAAGTAGCCTGAAAATCGGCAATGCCGAAATCAGAAATCTCGACGCTCATATCAACGACCATATAGAGCAAGTGCTGATCGGGATGAACACTTTGAAGCATTTCAGCATGACGCAAAATGGGGATACTTTGACGCTCGCGGCTATCAATGAGGTCACAGACAGGCTGCCTATCGAGCCGGCAGTCAACTTTGACAGCATTTCGGCACAACAGCCCGCGAGAAGTCCGGAAAAAATCATCAAAAGACTGATCTGCGACGAAAACCAGAATTGCAAAACGTCTTACAGCGACCGATAAGGACACGCATGAAAACATACAAGATCATTTTCGGCTTGATGGCCTTTGGCCTAACCGGGCCTGTTATGGCCGATATCGAAACCGAACCTCACCCGATCGACCTCAAATACGAGGCCTGCATGGAAAAGACAAACGGTTATCCGGCGATGATGGCTTGCGTTGAAACGGCCAATTCGGAATGGCAAAAAGAGATGTCTTCGATCTATGAGAAACTGCAAAGCCGGTTAAAACCGAAAGACCATTCGACATTGGAGAAAGCCCAAAAGGCTTGGCAGGCATACCATGATGCAGAATTTGCTCTTTATAATGCGATGCAGGCCGGCGAAGAAGTTGACGCCTACATGTTCGCCGAAAAGAAAATGCGAGTGATAGGAAACCGAGCGAAGGCGCTGCAGAATTTTAGCGATTATTTGTTTTTGGCGGAGCCAGAACAGTGAATTAGCCAATTTGGTTGGCTGATTCCGACCCGAAGCAGACGTTCGGCCAATAACCTTGATACCCCCTTTGATATGATGCCTGGGATAAAGTTAACGACTTCCGGCGTTATTCTCCATTTGTCTGTTTAACAGGCTTGTCATAGTTATCTGGTAGATTTTGTACTGGTATGGATAAATGAATCTACTTGGCAAAGGTAAAATATAATGAAATTATGGAAAACAGAGTGCATTGAAATAAATTTATTCATAAGCATGAAGCATTTTAAAGTCGCAGCTATAACTGCATGGCTTATCATGGCTGCAGGCAATGCAGGTGCAATAACAATATGTAGAGTTCCATGTGGTGTTAATACTGAAACTCGGAATTATTCTTATAATGGCTATCTAAGCGACCTCACAGTCGCATCATCACAGACTTTGCCATTTAGCCTTGAAGAATTCTATGGCGCCCTGAATCTGACTCCTGATTCACCTGTACCAGTTAGCCTGTCTTTAACCGTGAAGAGATCTGAAGAGTTTTTAGGTAGTAGTATTCTGGCGAGAGGGCATGATTATTGGTACTCAATGAATCTCGGTAACTTATCTATTCGCGGCTCAATTCTAGGTAACAACACATACGGAATTTCTTCATTTGCGGTTTCCCCGTTCAAAAATGATCACGATAATGGCAGCAGTATTGTTGATGAGCTATATATATTCGATACTGACTACAAAGCAACCGTCACTAATCAAAATATCAAATTAGCTTCAAGAGAAGGAGCGAATACGCAGTGGACGCTCTCATTTTTTCAGGACTTGTTTAACTTTCGTTTGGTAGATAATACGGCTGCTGGTCTAGACGGAGACTTCCCTGGTGATGGTAGTTTGTTGGAGACAATGTTTGATAGTGGTAAGTTTGCACTTTTTGGCGACATCCAGGTAACTGACGATAATGGCACGGTTCTTTCTCCATTTTCTGATAGCGAAAGATTCCTCCTTAACGGAACGATTGATTCTTCTCAGGTATCCTTTCAGCCTACAACAGAACAGATGGCTACAGTATGTACAAATCTTTTATTATGTGGTGGTTCTGTTTCTCTTACTCCTGTTGTCCCAGCAGTGCCCGTGCCGAGTGCAGTCTGGTTCTTTGGTTCTGGCCTGATTGGAATAATTGGATTGGCTAGACGACAGAAAGAGGGAAATCGGGGGCAGGTCTTTCAATCAAGCATGTAGGGCTAATTTGAAAGGTGGTTGCTCATTCAATTACTGTCTCTCAAAATTATAGACAATAGTCCGGTTTTGGCCGAAATCCGAAACTCAACGCACAAAACCCGCAAATCGGCCAGTCCGGCTTAAAAGCCTACCTCCCTGTACGCTTTTAAACTCGGCCCGCCCGAATTGCTCACGCCCCCGAGCCGGAAACGCCCGAGCATTAGCCATCCATGGCCGCGCGGCACACACGTCCGTGTGAGTGCCGCTCCACCTTTGGCCGGCACGGTTCAACGCCACCGGTACTTGACCATCGCCCGCCGGGAGCCTTGGCCGCGTCAAATCCGCCACTCGTTTGGCCAAGCGCAATACGTCCCTGTATTGTCCCAATGGCCAAACGAATGGCTCAGTCTTTCCTTTTCCGAACGTGCGCGGGCATTGGCCTTCCCTGGCCTCGCGGCGAAGAGATCCCTGTCATCGCCGCCCGAAGTCTTGTCGCTCTGTTTATCGCTCGCCGGTACCCAAGCGTCGCTTTCCCTGCGCGTCCTGTTGTCCCAGTAGCGCACGTCCTTGTGCTTTCATGCGTTTTTTAGCGGATGTCGATCGAACCGGTTGTCGCCACCGAATCCCTGCCAATCGCTTGCGTGTTGGTCAATGTGTTTTTCGATGCGTTAATCAGCGTCGATTTCTCGACTTTCGAGCCGACGACGCTGATTGAGCCGGTGCTGGCAGCGCTGTTACGGCCAATCGCCTGAGTATTGGTCAACGTGTTTTTAGAAGCGTTGATCAATGTGGATTTTTCGATTTTCGAGCCTTCGGCCATGGCTGTGCCGGCGACGACTGACATTAAAACGACTGCTGCTAAAGATACTGTTTTCATGGCGGTTTCCCCTTGGTGTTTGTTGGTATGATTCGTTCAAGCGTTTCGTTGAACTTGGGTACAGTATCCCGATTTCCGGAGGAAAAGGCGGTGATCGAGTCACGCCGTTTGTGTGATTTATTCACCGGCCGGCGAAGGGTGAGGGTATTTTTTGTTGAATCCGCTAATCGATCGGATGCTGTCTGCGCTTGCCTTCGGCAAATTGGAGAAGGTATGGTGATGTAAAAAGTGTCGCAAGTTGCGACACTTTTAATGGCGTTTCGGAAAATTCTTACTCTTCACCTTGGATCAGTTCTTCGAGGAAATCCTTCAGTTTCTGCTCTTGTTCGGCGTTCAAGACGCTTGCATTCAGCTTTACGGTGATGTGCTTTTCGGTCCTGGCGATATTGCCGACCTTCTTGCCGTCCCTGATCAAGTTATGCGCGTCCTGGATGTGACTGTCTCTGGTTTCGTGACCCTTGAGCTTGCGCGCGACATAAGCCGCGATCTTGGTTTGGTCCAGGTCGCTGCTCAACAGCAAGTCCCACGCTTCCGCCAAATAATCGTTGACGGCCGGATGATCCTTGTTCTCGTTCAAAAGCCGCTTGATGTCGTTGGCCGCCGATCTCGACAATAAACGCGGATTCTTGTTAAGGTCCTCTATAATAAATGCGGGTAGGTCGTCATAAGCGTAATAGCGGTACATATCCTGGCGGTTAAGCCCTAGCGACTCGGCCAGCTTTTTCTTGGTCGGGAAGGCTTTCTCGACTTGTTTCAGGGCAATGCCGATTTCGTAATCACTCAGATCCTCACGGTCGATATTTTCGGCCAGCGCGAATACCGCCATATCGCTATCGGATATCTCCATAACCACGGCATCGATATGGCGCCGCTCGATTTGCTTATGCGCCCGCCAGCGGCGCTCGCCGGCGGCGATTTGGTAGCCATCTCCGGTTTTCCTGAGCAAGATTGGCTCCAGCAAACCGACTTCGGCGATCGACTGGGCCAATTTGTCTAATTCGTCTTGCGGGAAAATACGGCGGGGCTGGTACGGGTTCGGCTCAATCTTTCCGACTAGAACCGAAACGAGCTCCCTGCCTTGGTCGAAATTGACGGACTGCTCGGCCGAGGCATGACGCTGCGTGTTTTCCTGCAGCTTTTTCTCCAGCATTTTTTTGATGTCTTTAGCCACTTAGCCGGTTCCTTATACAAGATTGAGTTGTTTGGCGATCACGTCGGCCAGCCGTTTAAATTCCCGAGATACTTTGCAGGTTCGATCTATGTCATGAACGCTCGTTTGCGCTATCGCGGACTGATTTACCTTAGTGCTGGTCGATATGCGGACATCGATGAGTTTGCCGATTTGCTCCTTGGCCGAAGCTTCGATCAGTTTGCAAACCGTTTGCCGTGCGTCGTGTCGGATCAATAAAGCGCCGATCAATTCCAACTCGGGATTGATGCGCCTGATTTTTTCGACTAGCCTTATTAAATCAGTAACGCCGTACATCCCATACTGGGAACCGGACTCGATCGGAATGATTAAATGCGTGGCGGCGGCCAATGCGTTGCTAGTGAGTAGTTTCAGGCTGGGCGGGCAATCGATCAGGATGACGTCGTAGATACCGTGAAGGTGGTTTATTTTTTCGCGTAGTTCTTCGGAGGGCCGAGGGGCTTCATCCTTCAATTCGTCTTCGGCCTTGCCGAGATTGAGCGAGCCGTAGATCAGAGATACGCCTTCGATGTTAGTGTCATCGTAGATCGATTGCGGCAGTTTCTCGACCTCCGACAACAGCAGTTCCGCGCAGGTAACCGGGACTTCGCTCGGGTGCTTTTTGCCGATGTGCAGGCTGGCGTTGGCTTGCGGATCGAGGTCGATCACCAGTACGGAAAGATCCATTTTCGCCAGCTCTGACGCCAGATTGACCACGGTCGTGGTTTTGCCGCACCCGCCCTTGTGATTTGCGACAGCGATTACTTTGGTTTTACTTGTCATTTGTGTTCGATTTTGTTTCGTTTTGTGTCCAGTATAAAGCTTATCGATCGCAATGCAACTAGTGTTTTGCGCCGATAATCAGCTTATTGATCGAATAAATGCCTGAATTGTCGCCTTATCAAACTTGTATTGATTTTTATCGCGTTCGCTACTGTGTGTGATAGGAAAGAATCCGTATTCATTACCTACGGAAAAGTGTCGCAAGTTGCGACACTTTTTTAAACGAGAAACCAATAAAAGAACGACACACTGAGCTTAGGCCAAGGCATTAGTAAAAGCCTCGGTATTTTTACGAGATATTGGCCGAGTGTTTGCCCCCTCTATGTCTATCTTAGCGTTCATGAAGGCTTGGCAATCGTATTAGGAAATGAAAGTCGGCGACGTTTTGCCGCCAATCATTGGCTGAGTTGCTCTGTTTCTTTCGCAACAATAGGACATAAATCATTTGTGTGATTTATATCATTTTTATCAAATACCCTGTAATAACTGTTGCCCTTTAGCGGTCGTCTGATAGCGCTGCATGGGACTTTTGGGTTTCTCGGGAATCGTCCGCGCTAACAGATCTTCTTTCAGCAGATAATCCAGATAATTGCGCTGAAAGGTCTCGCGGTGCTTAATCCCTGAAACGTCTTGCATTTCGCTGCTTTTTTTCGGTGTCCGGCACGCTGTCAGCACGTTGAGGATCCAGGCATCAACTTGTTCGGTGACTTGTCCGGTAGCTTGTCCGGCATTCGATAATACGGTCGATAAGCTTGATTCGGGCACGGCAATGGCAATTTGGAAAATATCGGCTTCCACTAACGCCGGTGCTTTGCCGCCATAGGCTTTGCTGTACTTGAGCAGATTACGCACGCCCGAACCCAGTTCATCGGCCCGGCCGATCTCCCGGAAAAAGCGGGCAATGACGGGATTTTTCGGGAAGGGCGAATGCGCCACGCAATCTGGATCGACGCCGGTCAAGTCGCCGCTATCGGTGACACCGAGCAGCAAAGTGCCGCCATGCCGGTTCAGAAAAGCGCAAACCGTTTCATAGACGTCCCGGTTTAGGCGCTTTGCGCAGGTTTTGAACTCGAGGGTTAAGCTTTCGCCTTGTGCGATGAGGGCAAGTAGTTGGTGTTCGATGGTCACGCCTTATTCCTGATCACTCGTCATTTCTCGAATCTGCATTAGAAACCAAAAGCCATTTTTAAGCCAGGTATCGTATTCATTATCTACGGAAAAGTGTCGCAAGTTGCGACACTTTTTGATTTACCCGGAATTTTATTAGTACGTTGTTTGCCAAACATATATCGAGTAATGCCTAGACGTGGTGGTGACGGTTTTTTCGTGTGGGAGTGCGGCGGTCTGCCGCGCGGCGATTCGTCACATTCCGGCGAAGGAGAGGATTAGGTAGGATATGCGCAACTCAATCGTTGATGCGATTGTGCTCAAATATCCTTCCTCTGTAATGCGGCTTTTTGGCCGCATTTTTTTTGTCCAGAATCGACCCCTATGTGTAGTTCGAAACTATGTGTAAATTGTTAATACGACCTGGAAGAAAGATAGAATTCACCTGGGTTATGGCCAATATGAGAAAACCTTAGGTTCACATAGTTTTATCGGTGTCTTGAAGTAAAAATTTCAG
>JAHJRE010000294.1 GCA_018831055.1 Bacteroidota bacterium | reverse complement strand
TCCTTCGTTCCGGCGTCCCCGGCGCGGACTCCCGAAACCCCTTCCAGAACGACTTCAGCACGAAAAACCACAACGCCCCGAACAGCACCATGGCCGGAATCCCTCCGATCGCCGCGGCATTAAGCAGGTCGTTATGGGCATGCACCTGAATCGCCCGTTCCCGGCTGTCGGCCGGGATTTTCGGCCCATACGCTGCGGCAAAATTACCCTGGCCGACCCCGAACACCGGATGTTCCGCGACAATCTCCGCCGTCCGACTCCAAATGAACAGACGGCTCATTACATTCGAAGTTCCGATCTCCCGGCTCAAATTCTCCCGGACCCGGCTCATGGTCGCCGGCTGAACCAGCGCCACAACCCCAATCCCGATAACAATCAAGGCCGTTACGTGAATCAGATACCGGCGGCGAATCATCGCCGCTCCCAGCATCAGCCCGACCAACACGGCGAGGATCGAGCCGCGACTGTAGGAGAGCATCGTCGCCAGCGCGGCCAGCACTCCGGCTACGACCAGAAAGGTCCGAAGGCGCTTGCTGAAATCCGGGCCGGGCACAAAACCCGCCCCTAGCAGAAAGAGCGCTGCGGTCGCGTAGAAATTACCGAACGTCAACGGATGAGGGAAATTGCCGCACGCCAAATAGCCGCCATCGGGCGCCGGCGGCAACGGATGTGACTTGAGCCAGTACCAGCCCGTGAAATGCTGAATGATAGCATAAAGCGCGATCAACATCACCCCGGATCCAAAGGCGGCGAACAGCCGACGATTATTGACGTCATCGCTTGCCACCAGTACGCCAATCGGAATCGCGATAAACAGCCACTCCTCACGAACCGTGAGAATTCCGTTAACGAATGTCGAGGCTACCGCGCTCGACATCGCCAGCCAGATGACATACCCAAGCACAAACGCATAGAACACACCCAGCGGCATGCGAGTCGGATGATATCGGATTAGCATCACCGTGAGCAGAAACAGGACCGTCGCCAGCCCCAGCGTAATCTGCGCTGCGGCAATCGAAAATGTGCATGAAAATACAAACAGTAGATACACGACAGCGAGAGCACGAAGTGCGTATGTCCCGGTCCGCAAAATCATCCGAACAGTCCGCTTTCCACCAGTTCCACAAGCACATGGATCAGGAAAATATGCTCCTCCTGAATGCGCTGAGTCGAGGTGTGCGGAATAATCAACGCCCGGTCGACCATCGGCGCCAGTCGCCCCCCCTTGCCGCCGAGCAGCCCAGCGGTCAACATACCGCGCTCACGAGCCGCCTGCACCGCCTTGATCAGATTGGCCGAATTGCCCGAGGTCGAAATCACGAACAACATATCGCCTTTGTGCCCTAACCCCTCCACCTGCCGGGCAAAAACATTCTCAAATCCATAGTCATTGGCCGCGGCCGTCATGACGATCGTATCGGCATTCAACGCGAGCGCCGGCAGCGACTGACGGTTGCGTTCGGCGGTCAACCGGACAATCATCTCACCTGCAAAATGCGAGGCATCCGCCGCCGAGCCGCCGTTGCCGCATAAGAGCAGCTTGCCGCCGGCGCCGATTACGCCGCTGATCACCGCCGCCATATCGAGCACCTGCTGCCCGAGATCCTCGATAACCGCTTTGCGCAATACCGCCGACTGCTCGGCCTGCTTGCGCAAAAAGGCAAAACCCTGTTCGTCGTTCATATCTTGACAGACTCCTTCGGATGCACCGCCGCCGTCATCTCGCGCAGACGCGAGTGACTCGAATCTTCTTCCATCGTGTTGCCCACTACCACGAATGACGCCCCCGCCTCTATCCGCTCCGCACACTGTTCCGGCGAACAAAGCCCCCCGCCGACCAGAAGCGGTATATCCACATACGCCGCGACATCGCGCACCATCGAAGCCGGCACCGGCTGCGTGGCGCCGCTGCCTGCCTCAAGATACACCAACCGCATCCCGAGATACTGCGCCGCCAGCGCATGGGCGCAGGCGATATCGCTTTTCCCCGATGGAATCGGCAGCGTGCCCGAAATATACTGCACCGAGGTCATATTGCCCGACTCGATCAGCATGTAGCCGGTCGGTATCGGTTCGAGATCAAACCGCTTCACC
>JAHJRE010000293.1 GCA_018831055.1 Bacteroidota bacterium | reverse complement strand
TCATCGTAGAAGTCGCCGATGGCTGCGGCGCGATGGATGTTGACACGATCAGCGTTCTGGTGAGTTTTGGCGCATCAGCGTCAATCGTCTGTCCGGAGGCCCCGATTGGAGTTGCGCTTTGCAGCCCCGATACGGTTTGCCAGACGCTTTCCGTGAGTTCCGGCGCGACCGTCACGACCTCGTACGGCGCCTACTCGGGCGGTCAGCTCTGTTTTGTCGCCGATACCAGCGGTCAGTATCTTATTGATGTGATCGCATCGTCAACGTGCGGGGCCGACACTTGCTCCATCGAGTTCAACGTAACGATCGGCGAGGCGGCTCAGATCAGTTGTCCCGCGCCGGCCGATGTTTTCCTCTGCGGTCCCGGTGCGGTCTGTGTGCCGGTTGGCATCATGGGCCCCGGCGCAGTGGTGACGGTCAGCCCGATCGGCTCGTTCAGCGGTGGGACGCTTTGTTTTGATGCCGACACAGCCGGTCATTATGAAATCGAGATAATCGCCGCGACGAGCTGCGGGTCCGATACCTGCACGGTTGTGCGCGACGTTTCGATCAACACCTTACCGGTGGCGACGATTCCAACCTCGCCGGTGGATACGTTCCTTTGTGCGGCGGCCCAGATTTGTTATCAATTTGCAGCCGCCGATGGCGACGGCGGGGCGCTCACCTGGAGCCGCCTGTCCGGCAACGGTAGTGTGAGCGGCAGCGGCCAGTGGTGTTTCAACGCCAATGCGGCCGGCAGCTACAGCGTAACCGCGGTTGTGTCCGATACGTGCGGTGGCGCCGATACCGTCTCGCTCACCTATGATGTGACTTTGAACAGTTCACCGGCATTGGCGTTGGGCGTCGATACGAGTCTCTTCCAGTGTTCGCCGGGTGCGGTGTGCTGGCCGTACGCGTTGACGGATGCCGATGGCAACGTCACGACGGTGCAGATTCTTTCCGGCGACCCGAGCGGCAGCATCAACCAGGGCTCATCGCAGCTCTGTTTTAATCCGGCCGGTCCGGGGGTATTCGAGTTCATCGTGCAGGCGACCGATGCCTGCGGCGCCTCTGACATCGATACGATTGTGTTCACGATCACGGTCAACGGCGCGCCGGTGGTAGACGCGGGTGACGACGTTATTCAGTTTGCCTGCGTCGCCGGGCAAGTTTGTATCCCGGTCAGCATCACCGACCCGAACAATAACGTGACCGGTGCGCAGCTCATTTCCGGCCCCGGTACGTTTGACGGCAGTCAGATCTGTTTCTCGCCGGCGGCTACTGGCGATTACACGTTTGTGGTCCAGGCGACCGATTTCTGCGGCCTGATCGCTCGCGACACCGTTACGGTGTTCTATACGCTCAACAGTCCGCCGACCGCCAATGCCGGCGCCGATCAGACGGTCGCGCTGTGCCAGGCGGAGCCGATTTGCTGGCCGGCCGGCAGCAGCGATCCCGACAACGATATCGTGAGTTTCACACTGATTGAAGGACCGGGGTCATACGACGGGTCGCAGATCTGTTTCACTCCGGGTGCGAGCGGGAGCTACCTGTTTGTGGTTGAGGCGATTGACGCCTGCGGCGAGATCGCTGTCGATTCGGCGACGATCAATGTGTCGATCAACTCGGCGCCGACCTGTGTCGTGCCGAATGACACGACGATCACCCAGTGTATCCCCGCCGAGGTTTGTCTGCCGGCCTACGCCGACGATGCCGATGGCAACCTGACCTCCTGCCAGATTCTTTCCGGTCCCGGTTCGCTGGTCGGTAACACCTGGTGCTACACGCCGACCTCGAGCCAGACGGTGACGGTCGTGATGCTGTGCACCGATGACTGCGGCGCGACCTGCCAGACGCAGTTCACGGTGACGTTCAACATTAACCAGGCGCCGACAATTGCATTCGGGGCCGACTTCGCCCTGTCCCTCTGCGAAACCGAAGCGATTTGCATGCCTTATGCGGCGCAGGATCCCAATGGCCTGGGAACGACCAGTATTACCCTGATATCAGGCCCGGGGACATTGATTCCGGGCAACTCGGAAGTTTGCTTCAGCCCCGCCGCCTCCGGCATCTATTCCTTCATCGTGAGGATCCAGGACCAATGTGGCGTCGCCGATTATGACACGATCGACGTGACGGTGGCTTTCAATTCAGCGCCTGTAGCCGATGCCGGCTCCGATCAGACCCTCTTCCTTTGTGACGGCAATACGGAAATCTGTTGGCCGGCCGGGTGCAGTGATGTCGACGGCAACCTGCTCGACTGCACGTTCAGCGGTCCGGGCCTGTACGACGGAGCGAGCATCTGTTTCACGCCGACAATGGCGGGAGTCTACCAGTTTATCCTTGAGGCGGCCGATGATTGCGGGCAAGTGATGATCGACACGACGACGATCACGGTGATGATGAATCCATCACCGATGGTCCAGCTCCCCAACAACTATCCGGTTTCGTCCTGCGGCCCCCAAAATATCTGCTTTACGTACAATGCGTTCGATCCCGACGGCACGGGTCTGACTGAAGCGATGGTTTCGGGCTATGGCACGATCGACACTTCAGCCAATCAGATCTGCTTCACGCCGCCGGCTCCGGGCGCCTATCAGTTTATCATGGAAGTGGCCGACTCCTGCGGTGCGATCGACCGTGATACGCTTGTCGTCACGATCGAATTCCGGCAGCCGGCGGCAATCGCCTGTCCGACCGGACCGATCGATGTCTCGCTCTGCGCACCCGAAGAGATCTGCTACCAGTTTGGCGTGCAGCCGAGCGGAGCGACCGTAACAACCAGTTTTGGCGCCTACGCGGGCGGCGAGCTGTGTTTCACGGCGGATACGACCGGCGTCTATAATGTTCAGGTGATCGCCTCGGCCGAATG
>JAHJRE010000292.1 GCA_018831055.1 Bacteroidota bacterium | reverse complement strand
TTTCGCAGTATACCGCAGCGCGAGCGGGCAGACAATCACAAAGCATGCGTGTGATCCCGCGAGGCATATCAGGTGGGGTATAAAGTACCGCCGGGGCAAAACTCCCCGATTATTCTTACCCATTGGCGCTCTACAACATAGACCGGCACAATCGCTGAAACCACCTCGCTTGTCTCAATCGAACTGCCTACCCATCAGAGGTTTACGGCGCGCCGAATGCGCTCTCGTAAGGCTAAGCCGTTATAAGATTACTACTTAGAATGCGTTTGGCGCACTCTTTGCTATATAATGCAGCAGCATGGACATATCGATCCAAAACACCGCATTCGAGCCCGCATCTTATCACCCGCCCGGTGGCGTCTTGCGCTATCGCACGCGGGTTTTTTTGTGTCTGACCCGGTATGAACGCGAGGCGCACTGATGACCAAACGGCTCGAACTCGACCGCATCGGTCTGTGCGAAACCTGTCTGCACACGATCCGCAGCGTCCTTCGGGCGCGACGCGGCGCCGATCCGCTCTGTTGTGAAGTACTCGATAACTGCCGCGCCGGCAGTTCGGACGAAAACGACTTCGCCTGCCCCGCTCAAATCGGAATGGACAAACCCAACGAAATCGACCGAGCGCTGACCGCTCCGCGTCCAATCGGCCTGTGCGCCAATTGTGCCCAATATGAAAACTGTACGCTGCCGCGCCCGGAATCGGGAGTCTGGCACTGCGAAGATTATAAGTGAGACGATACACGAACGCCGTCGCATGACGGCTAATCGGCAAGGAAACGTTATGGACAAAGACACAGTACTGAGCATTGTCGAAAAACATAATGGAAATCGAGGCAGCCTCATTTCCATTCTGGAGGACATGCAGGCCAAGTACGGGTATCTGCCGCGCGAAGCGTTGGAACTGGTCTCAGAACAGACCGGTCGCTCGCTGGTGGATATTTATGGTGTCGCCACCTTCTACCGGGCATTCAGCCTGGAGCCGCGCGGCAAACACCTGATCTCGGTCTGCCTCGGAACCGCCTGCCATGTACGCGGCGGCCCCGCGGTGGCCAAAGAGGTCGAACGCGTCCTGGGTATCAAGGCGGGGGAGACGACCCCCGACCGCGAGTTCACACTCGAAGCCGTCAACTGTCTCGGCGCCTGCGCAATCGGCCCGGTGCTCGTTGCCGACGGTCACTATTTCTCGAATATGAAAGCATCGCTGGTGAAAGACATCCTCACCAAAGTGCAGGCCGGGCTGGATATTGTCGAGGTCGACACCGACGAGCGGGTCTTCCCGGTCGAACTGAGTTGCTCCCGGTGTAATCACAGCCTGATGGACGCCAAGCGACCGATTGACGGTCATCCCTCGGTGCGGGTGACAATGTCCTACGGCAATACCCACGGCTGGCTGGCGATTTCATCGCTCTGGGGCAGCTATACGGTCCATTCGGAATACGCGATTCCGCCCGATACGATCGTGACATTCTTCTGCCCGCATTGTCATGCCGAAATGATGGGCGGCGCCCTGTGCGGCGATTGCAACGCTCCGATGGTGCCGATGATCGTACGAGGCGGCGGCGTCGTGCAGCTCTGCTCGCGGCGCGGCTGCAAGGGCCACATACTCGATTTCGGCGGAACGACCGAATAGGGGAGACCCGGGAAGGAAACGAGGAGACCTGACTATATGAAAAAACTACTCTCAGTAGACCAGCTAACGGAATTTCGCAACCGGGTCGCGAACGAACGGGCGGCGGAAGATGACATTCCGACAATCGTCGTCTCGGCCGACACCGGCGCGCAGGCCAGTGGCGTCAACGACATCATCCGGCTGATCAAAAAGAATATGCTTGATCGGTTTCTGCAGCAGAAACTCAGGCTGCGCATCACCGGGTGTCACGGCTTTTGCGAAATGAATCCGTACGTCGTGGTCGAACCCTACGGACACTTCTACCCGCGCCTCCGGCGGGAAGATGTGCCGAAACTGATCGACGCGGCCCTTGGCGGCTATCTCGACAAGGATCTCGCCTATCGCGACGCCCAGACGGAAAAAATGTATGAGTCCGCCGATGAGATTCCCTTTTTCAAAAATCAGACGCGGACTATTATCGGCCGTAACCAGACGCTCGATCCGATCCGAATTCTCGATTATATCGCCAACGGCGGGTATCGGGCGCTCGGTAAGGTCCTCGCGCAGAACGACCCCGAATGGATAATTAAGGAAGTGCAGGCCTCCGGTATCCGCGGACGGGGCGGCGCGGGGTTCCCCACCGGCAAGAAGTGGGAATTTGCGCGGGCCTCGGCGCCCGGCGCCCAAAAGTATGTCGTCTGCAACGCCGACGAGGGCGACCCGGGTGCGTATATGGATCGCGGCGTATTGGAGGGCAATCCTCATTCCATAATTGAGGGAATGACGATCGCCGGTATTGCGATGGGCGCCACGCGCGGAATCATCTACGTCCGAAGTGAATATCCGCTCGCGATCAAGCATTGCCTGATCGCAACGCGACAGGCGCGCGAAATGGGATTGCTCGGCGAAAACATCC
>JAHJRE010000291.1 GCA_018831055.1 Bacteroidota bacterium | reverse complement strand
TGCGCCGGCTCCCGCGGGGAGCCGGCGCTGGGAACGGCAACAGATCACATTAGGCCGCGTTCGCGGAAGCTGAAGTAGCGGTGCTCCGAGATCACGACGTGATCGATAAGAGGAATACCCAGGAGCTTGCCGGCCGCGACCAGCCGGCGCGTCGCCGCGCGGTCTTCGGCCGAAGGGTGGGGGTTTCCGGAGGGATGGTTGTGAGCGACGAGCACCGCCGCCGCGCGGTGCTCGATGGCCGGCGCGAACACCTCCCGCGGATGGACGAGGCTCGCGGTCAGCGTCCCGATCGAGACCGTCTCGCGATGGATGAGGCCGTTGTCGGCGTTGAGATAGAAGGCGATGAAGTGCTCCTTGCGCCGGCCCGAGAGGAAGGCCAGCTGGTCGCGAACGCGCTCCGGCCGGTCGAGCCGGATCACGGCCTCACTCCGCGGCCGGCGGCGCGCCGCCCCCGTCGCTTCGCTCAGGCTGCTTCCGGCGCTTTCCTTTCGCGCCTTTGCGCATGAGCTCGCGCAGCAGCCGGCGCCGACTCTTGAGCCGCTGCTTGGTCTTGCGCAGACGCTCCTGCGCCCGCACCGCGGCCTTGTTGTCCGACCGGCCGACGGCCTTTTTCAGGGCGTGGCGCGCCCGGCGGACGGCGTTTAAGTCCTCGCGTATCTCGCCCTTGAGCCGGCGGTAGCGGGGAGACACTTCGCCGCGCTCGACCGCCGCCACCAGGCTGCGGCGCCGGCGGCGATGCTCTTCCTTGGCGGCGCCAAGGCGGCTATCGAGGCGCGCGGCCGTCTCCTCATTCCCGACACGGCGCGCCTTCTTTATCCGCCGCCGCGTCCGCCGCACCTCGCTGCGGGCCGCGTTGATATCCCCTTCGAGCTTATGCTCCGCGCGCCGGCCGTTCTCCTCGGCCGCGAAGACAGCGGCCGGGATCAGCAGCAGCGCCAGCACCCACGCCGTCTTCATGAGCCCTCCTTGCCGGCCGGCGCCAGCGATTCGGCGACGCGGCGCAGCGCATCGGCGCCGAGGCGGCCGAAGAGCACGAAGTGATCATCGCCGCGCCATTCGAGGAACTTCCCGTCGGCGGTCAGGACCAGGCGCGCGCTGCCCCCCGCGACCGGCAGGTGCTGCGACGAGCTGCCGTCGGCGGCGAGCATCCCCTGGTAGCTGACGCGCGCGCGCCGCGGAGCCTGAAACAGCGACAGCACGTCGATGCCGTCGGTAAAGCGGAAATGCAGTATCGTCGCGCCCCGGTACGGCAGGAGGTTGAGGCTCTCGAAAAGATAGCCGGGGGGGAGCCAGGTAGGGATGCGCGGCTGCATATCGGTCGCCGCCGCGGCCTCGTCGAACTCCAGGTAATCCGGCCGCAAGCGGTTCTTCTGCGTGCGCACCCCGGACGGCGGCGTGAACGAAAAATCCCAGTCGTCCGCGTCGGCGGGAACATCGATATGGAGAAAGTGCATCCGGCTCGCCTCCGTTCCGTCCGCGAGATAGGCGGCGCGCTGGAGCACGATGCCGTACTCGCGATCGACCCAGAGCCGGCGGACCAGGCGGCCGCCGGAACGCGCGCGCACCTCCAGCATCCGGCACTCGCGCCCGGCGACTTTCTCGTCCGGGCGGAGGCGGAACTCATAGTTCGCCTCGAGCAGGTTCAGCTCCTCGTCCGGATCGAGCAGCTTGTAATCGGCGTCGGCCGGCTCTCCGCGCCAGGCGGAGGCGCGCCGGCGGTCGTATATCCATTCCTCCTCACCGTCGGAGACGATGGTGAGCACGGGGATGCCGTAGCGGTCCACGACCTCCCGGCGATAGCGGTCCGGCGGGGCGAAGGAAACCGTGAGCGTCTTTTCCGTCGTGCGCTCGCCGTACCGGGTGACGACCATGAGCTGGCCCTGGTACGCGACCTCGGGCGGCGCGAAGCTGGCCAGCAGGACGTCGCTCGCCTGCTGCTGGGCCTCTGCACAAGTGCCCAGCAGGAACAGAACCGTCAGCGCGGCGCTAATAGACATCGCGCTCCTCTTGGCTGCCGCCGGCCAGCCGTACCGGCATC
>JAHJRE010000290.1 GCA_018831055.1 Bacteroidota bacterium | reverse complement strand
CTGATGAACGAAGAGCCCAGGACAGAGTTCCCGAACCCGTACTCAGAGTATAGCCCAATGGTACAGGAAGTTAAGGTTGTCAGCAATGGCAGCACCAACCGCGACCTGTGGGATGTACACTATAACTATCCTTGCGGATTCGCAAGTGGTGAAGCCGGAACCGAGAGTGACGGACAGTTTATCTATACTACACAGTGGAATGCCGGTAACGGTACCTTCTACAAATATGATCTTGGCGGTACTTTCCTCGGACCTTTCACAGTATCCGGTTGCCAGGATATCCGTGACCTTGCCTACGACCCGACAACAGGACTTATGTTCGGTAGTAATGCAACCAATACCGTATGGGGTATGAACTTTGTTACCGGTGCGGTTGATATGACCATCAGCGCCCCGACAGCTGCCCGTGCCATTGCCTATGACAATGACAACGACGGCTTCTGGGCCAACAACTGGGATACCCCGATCACCTTGTTTGACAAGACCGGAGCCACGATCACCTCGATCAACGTAGGTGCCTTCGGAAGCTTGTACGGTTTGGCTTACGATAACTGGGCAGACGGTGGACCGTACCTGTGGGCATTCAGCCAGGCAGGATCGGGTGCTGAACTTGTTCAGTATGACCTTGCTACCGGAACCGAGATCTTCAATATGAACACACTGCCACTGCTGGGTGGAACCCAGATCGCCGGCGGTCTGTACACCCATTGCAACCTCTTCGGCAACAATACCGTCACCATTGGTGGTATCCTGCAGAATGAGCTGATCTTCGGATTTGAGTGGGTACAGTGTTCCAGTACTCCCGGACCTACTCCGGGCGGAGAAATTCCTGAGAACCTGATCGGATACAACCTGTATCGTGATATGGAAGTTGTTGCTTATGTACCTTATATTGATGGTGATTCAACAACTCACTACTATGACCTTGGTCTTGAGCCATTGACCTATCAGTATGATGTGAGCGCACTGTACGACCTTGAGCCTTATGGCTTCCCGGGCGACACAGGTGAATCCGCACTGGAAGGATCAGCCTTCGTAACCATCCGTTACGGACACCCCTTGCCGTTCAACGAACCCTGGATCAGTGGTACTTTTGATCTGAACCAGTGGTCACACGAAGGCAACTGGAGAGTAAACGGCCAGGTCGGTGCCCCCGAACCTTCAGCAGAGTTTACCTGGGATCCTATCCTTACTGACTATCGTTCAGCTCTTACCAGCTACCCGATCGACGGATACGGCATTGACAATCCTTACATCGATGGATGTATCTGGTTTGACTATGACGTACGTCTTGACGACCGTAACATGACCGGTGATGAAACCCTCGTGGTTGAAGTCGGAAATGAAAACGGCTGGCACAAAGTTGCCGAATACAGCAATGCAAACGGCAGCTTCGACTGGACAGGCGAGCACTTTGATATCACCTCATGGGCCTTTGGACAGATCTTCCGCGTGAGATTCATTGCAGAAGGTATGAACTCCAATGACCTCCAGAGCTGGTTTGTTGACAATATCAACGTATACCGCTTATGTAACGAGCCTTATGACCTTGATTTCGCAGTTGATTATCCTTCGCTCACCGAAGGTGAAGTAACCTTGACCTGGCATTCACCGGCACCTTGTGCTGGCGGCGGCCCCGGCCCGGGTGGTGAATGGATCTTCTGGGACAATGGAGAACATGAAGGCGGTATCGGCCTCACCGGCGGTGGCGTATTCAGCGTGGCCTCTCATTGGGATGCCGATATGCTGACCCAGTACGACGGTATGTCGATCACTAAGATCACTTTCATTCCTTACGTAAATGCACTGACCACCACTTTCGAACTGAAGGTATGGGAAGGCCCGAACGCTGGAACCCTGCTGCACTCACAGGCAGTTAGCGGACTGTTGCTCGGCGAATGGAATGAGATCACTCTTACAACCCCCGTTCCGATCGATGTTACCAAGGAACTGTGGTTCGGTTACACGGTAGATTCACCTGATGGAGAAAATCCTGCAGGTTATGACATTGGCCCGGCCGTAGCAGGTTATGGCGATATGATTACACTGGACGGTGTTCAGTGGGATCCGCTGTCAAGCTTCGGCGCTCAGTTCGACAGGAACTGGAACCTTAGGGCTTATGTAGCTGGAACCGATGGCGACGCAGTTGCTCTGACCCCGAAAGCTGACAACACAGTTTACCCGACCCCGAATGCTTCTCTGAGCATGGAAAAGGGCGAAGGTATTGTTGCCGCTCCGGCCAACAGCAGCCGCTTCCTCCAGGGTTACAATGTATACCGCGATGGTGAATTCCTCGCCTTTACAACGGATACAACCTATACAGACGTAGTAACAGAACTTGGCCTTGTAGAATGGACCTACAATGTTGAGGCTGTTTACGAAGACTGCGTATCTGCTGCAATTGAGGGAGTTGTCTCCACCACGGTCAGCATCAGTGAACTGACAAGCGAAGGCATCGCCATCTACCCGAACCCGGCTACCGATGTTGTTAACATCACAGCTACTGAAGACATCACTTTCGTAACGATCATGAACAATGTAGGACAGGTTGTTTACAACAACAAGGTTGTTAACGACAACATGCTGCAGGTAACCACTACCGGATATGAAGCCGGAGTATACATGATCAAGGTCGAAACCGAAAATAATGTCATCATTAAAAAGGTTGTTATTGCTCAATAATCCTCATTGACCTTAACAGGTCGAATGGAATCAATATAAAAAGGCGGGATTTTCCCGCCTTTTTTTTATTATTTATTGCATTTTGCAGCATTTTTTTATATTTTTCAGACCTCATTTTACTATCGATGCAGATTGTTCTTTATAGTTAATTAATTATGATGCGTGTTTCTGCTCTACTATGCACCCATTTTTGGTTGTAATTTCTGCTGTTGCCAGGGTGCCTGCTGAATTATTTTTTTATTATTATTTGGTTATTTTGGTTTGGTTCAGACGAAATCATCCCGGAAGTATTTTTGTTAAATGAAAAATCAAGTTACGAACACTATTTTTTTTATGCTCATTAAATATTTAAACTATGAAAAACCTTAAACAATTAATGCTGCTATTGTTGTTGATAGTATATACTTCAACAATGGTATTTGCACAGAACCAGCAGGCCAGGGTAAAACCCTTATCCAAGGCCGAGCTGGAAATGATGCAAAAAATACCACAGGTATCGGTAGATCCAAATTATCAGGCACCTGATAATCTATTGGCCGTGCCGGTTACCAGTTTCCCTTACTTTGCAAATTTCGAATCGGGGTCTATGCCCGCTGAATTCGATGCAGTTGCAGGCATTGATGCACATGTCAGAATTGATGCCGATGCAGCCTATTCTTCAAGTTGGGGTTTGCTTTTTGATGGAAATACATCCACCAATTACGGCTCAACGCCAACAACATATGCTATGGCTTTTGACCCTTCAAAGGCTACTCATTTCGGAACGGTTTATATTGATGTTATTCCCAGTGGTGCCGGCGGAGTTCTTAAAATGCAATTCATGCTCCGGCAGGGCTATTCGTTTAGCACGGATTATTGCTGGTTCAGGGTGCTTGTTAACGGTAATCTTACTCCTGATGAAGGTGGTGGCCCGGGATATTACCAGGCAGTAAACCCTGTAAACTATTTGGGAGAATGGGTTGAAAGAACCTATGATCTCAGTGCTTACCAGGGCGGTGGACAGTTTGAAGTAACGTTGCAATCTTCTTGCAAATACTACGAATTGTATTATCAGCAAGGAGACATCGTTCATATCGATGATTTCCAGATTTGGTATTCGGCTGATCCCGGTGATATTGAAGGCTATGTCCTTAATGGCGATGGTCTTACCATTGCAGGCGCTACTGTAGGAATTGAAGGTTTTGGAATTACAACCTCCGGTCCAAGCGGATATTATTTTCTGGCTACAGTTCCTGGAGGGGATCAGACGGTTTTTGCATGGAAACAGGGTTATAACCAGGTTTTTGAAACCGTTAATGTTCCTCCGCTGGGAATTGCCTATCAGGATATGATCCTGACCCAGCCTACAATGTTTATTTCTCCAACCTACCATGATGTTACACTGAACCCGAATGAATACTATACAACGAATACAGGTATTCTTAATACAGGTGACGGACTACTGGAATGGTTTGCAGAAGTGGTCTATCCTACAACCGATGGACCCGACAATACGGATGACTATTGTGCCGGTAGTGGTGGATGTGATGAATACATTGCCCGCGTTCAGATTGGTACAATTGATAATTCCAGCACATGTACCCAATATGGGGACTATACTTATTTATCTACAGAAGTTGCTCCCGGTGAAAGTTATGCAATTACCGTAACCAACGGCAATCCGATATGGACGGCGGATGAGTGTGGCATCTGGGTTGACTGGAACCAAAACGAGGACTTTACAGATGATGGTAGCATTACTGTTAGCGGAAGCCCTGGCGTCGGTCCTTATACCGCGACCATCACAGTGCCCGATGATGCTATTCCCGGTTTAACCAGGATGAGAATACGCATCGATTATGCCAATACTCCACAACCTTGCGGATCAACCTCTTTTGGTGAAGTGGAAGACTATTCCCTGGAAGTAATGGGCGGAGCTTATGGATGGCTTACTCTTGACTATTATACAGGTACCGTTCCTCCGAATGGCGGGTTGGTTAATGTTCCTACTCATTTTGATGCCACAGGTGCATCGGCAGGGGAAGTTTATCATGCAGATATAGTGTTTACAAGTAACCCGGATGTTGCTACTATCACTATTCCTTGTACCATGACCATCCTGGGACCTCCATTGACACCCCCTGAAGACCTCGAAGTTACCCTGGTCAATGATATTACAGGACAGGTAAACCTGACCTGGACATGGGCAGGTGATGCTTTCCAGTTCTTTATTGTCCGCAGAGATGGTACCGTCGTGGGCTCTACAACCAATCAGTATTTCACTGATTTTCTGCCTGATTATGCTGAATATTGCTACACAGTCCAGGCAGTATATGACGAAGGTCAGACAGCTCCCGCAGGTCCGGAATGTGTTTTATGGCCCGATCCCGATATCTTGATCGATCCGGATACCCTGGAAGGATATGTTTGGGTCGGTCAAACAGTGGATGTAAATACCTGGGTTTATAATAATGGCCTCGGTACTCTCCAGTATACTTTCCCGGAGTACGTAACTCTCGCCCTCCTGAATGATCCTAAGATTGAAAAGAATCAACCGGGATCCCCCATGGATAATTCTACCATCATTGATGAGAAAACCACCATCGATCCGTATTCAGGAAGTGGCTACCCGGTAGTCCTGGGTGCAGGTGGTCCGGATCCGTTTGGCTATGTCTGGATCGACAGCGATGAAACCGGGGGGCCTGCATTCGACTGGATTGAGATTTCAGGAACCGGTACTTTGGTTACTGGTTTGTCGGATGATAATGTTGTAGGACCTTATAATATCGGTTTTGATTTCCCATTTTATGATGTCGATAAAACTCAGTTCTGGATCAATTCCAATGGTACAATAGGATTTACCAACACTTACATTACATTGACAAATTACTCAATCCCAACAGGAAATTCCTATGTTGATTTTATTGCATGGTACTGGGATGACCTTGATCCGGGAAATCCAAATACCCATGTGTATTATCAAAATATCAACGGTCGTCTTGTTATCCAGTTTGATACCTATTATGAATATCCCGATGGCAATAGGTATGTTGATGCTCAGATGCAACTTTTCCCAAGCGGAAAGATCCTGATTTTATACGATTATATTGATCCGGGATTTGATGTAGCTGGAGGAACAGTTGGTATTCAATCGGCCGATAACAGCCTGGGATTACAGGTGGCCTATAATACAGCTTATATCCACAACGATCTCGCACTGATGTTCAGCTTACCCTCCGATTTTGTTGTTGATGTTCAACCTCCAACCGGATTTGTTCCTGAAGGAGGAGCCCAGGAACTCACACTTACTTATGATGCCCAGGATTATGCTCCGGGTACGTACACTCAGGATATTCTTTGTGAATCCAATGATCCGGATATTCCTGAAGTATGGGTACACAATATTATGCATGTTTATATGCCAGGACAGATTGCCGGAACCGTTACCGATGGCGTTACCGGTTTGGGTATCTCCGGTGCAACTGTGACGGCTATGAGTATGACCAATAGCTATCAGACTATTACAGACCCGGACGGTGAGTATTCCATGTATCTTGATGAGGCTGTTTACGATGTGACTTTCTCCAAACTGGGATACCAGACTGTGATTGTTGAAGATACATTTGCATTGGCGGGCATAGTTACCCCTATCGATGTTGAGATGTATGAAGAACCTTATCCGCCGGCATGGGTATTGGCTACTGTGAACGATCCCGATACCGAATGCCTTGTTGAATGGTCACTGCCGGTCGGACCCTATGAGATCCTTTATGACGATGGTTCGGCAGACGAACTTGTAGTTTGGGCCACTTCAGGAAACGAAAACGCTGTGAAATTCACCCCGTTGGGGTACCCGGCTACTGCAGTGGGCGGCCGTCTCTATGTTGGCGATGGCACTTTCCCGGATGGCAACTGGTTCGGTACCGAATTCGCTATCAAAGTGTATGACGATGACGGCCAGAACGGCCTTCCCGGTACATTGCTCGATTCAATTGGTGTCATAGTGGATAACTTTGGCTGGATAGAATTCTGGGGACTCAATTCGACCATTGAAAACGGCAATTTCTATATTTCAATGGAGCAGCTTACCTATGCTCCCGATGCAGCACCGCTGGGTGTTGACTACACCACACCAACAGTTAACAGGAGCTACTCCCGCCATGGATCTGGGGATTGGGGACTTTCGGTATATCAGGATTTCATGATCCGTGCCTATGTTGAAGGTCCTGCTACCGATGGATTTATTGCTGACGGTGCGGAAATGATGCGGCCTCCCAAACTGCCACAAGGCATTATGGGTAAGCATTTCTTTGCTATGAACGGAACCACCCCACTGGGAATTCCCGGTGTTGAACTTGGTGGCGATATCCGTCCGGTTACTACAGGAGTGGCTGCCAACCGCGATGTAGTTGACTATGACGTTGCCCGCGTTTCCGACTTCGATCCGAATGCAGGTCCGCAAACCGGAACCCTAACCATCCTGACCAGCACAGGTAACCTCTCCTATAACGACGTTGCCTACGGCGGCCTTGCCCAGGGTTGGTATGCTTATGCTGTCAGAGCTAACTATACTAATGGCGACGTGTCTGACTGGGTGTATTCCAACATCGTTGGCCACCTGATGGATTTTGAAGTTACCTTCGAGATTACCCTTTCTACCGGTGATGTTCCTGAAGATGTAGAACTTACACTTGCAGGCGAAGATTACCCGTATAACACGTATTTCGGTGTAACCGATGCAACAGGTATCTTTACCTTTGATTCCGTGATGATGGGCAATTACGCTATCAGCGTTTACAAAATTGCTTTTGAAACCTATGCATTCCTTGATAATATCCAGGAAGATAAATACTATGTAATTCAGCTTTGCGAAAAGAGATACCCCCCGAGAAACCTCTGGGTTGATCCTCTGACAAGCTGGGCTTACTGGGATATGCCAATCGTCGAAGCTTTATGGGAAGAGTTTGAAGATGCTACTTTCCCGCCGCTTGGCTGGCAGTCGTTTACCAACTCCGTGGGTTGGTTCCGTACCGATGATGGCAGCTCTTCGAGCTGGCCCATTCCTACCTGGGATAGCTACTACGCCTGCTCCAACGACGATGCAGCCGGTAGTGATGCCGATGGTAGCATGGACTACCTGATCACTCCTCCGCTGG
>JAHJRE010000289.1 GCA_018831055.1 Bacteroidota bacterium | reverse complement strand
GGTCGCCGCCCGCAAAGAATTCCTGCAGGCCCAGATCGAGATGATCGAAGACTGCGGATTGCGTCCGGTAATCGTCGACGACGATGCCCTGGCCATCTACAACGCGTACGAGTACAACTACGACATCGACCCGACCAAGGTCACCGCCCTGGTCAATATCGGGACCGATGTCACCAACCTGACCTATCTGGTCGACGGTCTCTACCACTCGACCCGTGACGTCTCGGCCGGCGCCCGTGAAATCTACAACGCCGTGCAGAAGGAATTCCGTCTGAATCCCGAACTGACCTCGAAGGCCATCAAGGGTGAGATGAACGAATCCATCGACCAGGACATGCTCAAAGCAACCATCATCTCGGCAACCGACGAGTTGATCTCGGGCATCGAACTGGCCTTTTCATACTTCAAGTCGCAGTCGAAGGTCGACGCGATCGACTGGCTCGTGCTCTCCGGTGGCGGTGCGCTGACGCCCTACCTGCCGGAACTGCTGCAGTCGAAGCTCAACATTCCACTCGAAATAGCCAACCCGCTGCGGAAAGTGGATTACGACCCCGATCTGTTCCAGTACATCCAGCCGGAAAAGATCGCGCCGCTGCTGACCGTCTCTGTTGGATTGGCGATGCGGAAGGTGAGGTAGGACTGGTATGATAGAAATAAACCTACTGCCCAAGGGATATCGGAAAAAGCAGCTCAGCTTGAATTTCGGCAAGTCCGGCTTCTATGCAGTCGCCGCCGCCGCCGGCATCATCCTGATGCTTCTGGCCGTTACCGTGTACCAAAAAAGCCAGCTGGCGACGCTCAATGACAACATCGACAAAGCCAAGCAGCGCGCGGCCATGCTCCAGAAAGACATTCAGCTGGTTGACGGTCTGACGGACGTCAAGAGAAAGATCTCGGCCCGTATGTCCGCGGTCGAGAGTCTTGACAGCCACCGTTCAGCCTGGGTGCGGATCCTCGAGGATATCAACCGCAACGTGCCGGAATTCGTCTGGCTCGGCCGCTTCACCGAAAAGGACGCTCCGCCCGATACCTCGCAGGCCAAGGCCAAAGCGGGTGAAAAATCCGCCGAGACTCCGGTGGACCCGGCCCAGCCGATCATTCATCCGGTCGAGGTCGAAGGGTACGCGTTTACGCTCAACGCCCTGGCGTCCTTTATGATCAACACCATGCGGTCGGAATACTTTGAAAATGTAGAGTTGGTCTCCACCAAGGAAATCACGCTCGGCGAATACAAGGCCTACAACTTTGTCCTGTCCTGCAATCTCCACTATCTCTCTGATGAGGAGCTGCGGGGATTGATCGCCCAGGCGGAAGACTCCAGGGTGGGCACGGAATCGACCAGCCACAAGAGCTTAAACTGAGGAAGATAGGCTATGGACCTTAAAGATTCCAAAACCCAAAAAATAGCAATGGCTGTGCTGTTCTTCGTTATCGTGGCCTACTTCTGGTATTCACGGCTGTACGTGAACCTGGACGATCAGATCAGTCTGAAAAGCCAGGAGTTCGAGTCGATCACGACCAACCTTCGTAACGTAGAACTCAAGGCCAAGTCGCTTGACGCCCTGCAGAACGAATATGCGGATCTCACCGATCGGTACCATGAGATCGAGGCGCTGTTGCCGGAAGTGAAGCAGATCCCGTCGCTGCTCGTGCAGCTGCACACCGCTTCCTCCATCACCGGCACCAAGATCACCCAGATCGAGCCGCAACAGCTGCAGAGCCAGAATTTCTACAACATTGCCTCATTTGAGGTGGAGATGACCGGTACCTATCACGATCTCGGCCGGTTCATCAGTTACGTCGCCAATTTCCCCTTTATCGCCAACGTATCGGGAGTCGAAATGACCGCGCTTAAACTGGCCGTTTCGAAACCGACGACGGAGACCGCGGGTGAATTGGATGACCTCTCTAAAAACGAAACCATGACTGCCAAGTTCACCCTGTCGACATACTTTGTGAAGGAAAATGAACGGCTCAGTGAACTCGTTCTGTAACGAAGTGAGGAATCCAATGAAGAAGACAATTGGTCTCATTTGCACGATACTCTTGCTGACCGCCGGCTCCTCGTTCGCCGCCGCCAAGGTGTCCAACGTCGAGCTGACCTGGCAGGACGGGTTCACCGTTGCACACGTGGATGTTCAGGGGGCTGTCCGCTTCTCGCATCAAACCGAGGAAGCCAAGGACGGCCGGCCGTTCCGCGTCATTGTCGATATCCTGTCGGCGACGCATAATCTCGGCCAGAAAACATTCTCTGATGTCCCCACGTGCCCGGTCACCAACATCCGCACCAGCCAGTTTGCGGTCTCGCCGGAGAAGGTCGTGCGACTCGTATTCGACATGCGCC
>JAHJRE010000288.1 GCA_018831055.1 Bacteroidota bacterium | reverse complement strand
CTCTTTACGCTGGCGAACAAAATCAGCGACGGGCGCGGCGTCGAGGAAGATCTCGATCTGATGGAGAAGCTCTCGGAGAGCATCATCATCGGCTCGCTCTGCGGACTGGGGAAGTCCGGGCCGAATCCGTTCGTGAGTACGGTGCGGTATTTCCGCGATGAGTATTTGGCCCATATCCGGGACAAGAAATGTCCGGCCGGGGTCTGCACGGCGCTCATCCGGTATGACATACTCGAGGATAAATGCGACGGTTGTCTGGCCTGTACGTTCGCCTGCGCCGTCAATGCAATCAGCGGCCGCAAAGGCAAACTCCACGTGATTAATCAGGACTTGTGCACGAAATGCGGCGCCTGCGCGGCGGTCTGCCGTCGCGGTGCAGTCACCGTGTCGTAGGAGATATAGATGGTACATATTACGATAAACGGACGGGTTGTCCAGGCTTCCGACGGTGAGATGCTGCTCGATGTGCTTCGGCGCGAAGGGATCTACGTCCCGGCGCTGTGTGAACATCAGGCGGTCGAGGCCTTTGGCGCCTGCCGGCTCTGTACGGTTGAAATTACGCGGAACGACTGGAAAGGCTGGAAGAACTACGTTACGTCGTGCCTCTACCCCGTGGTCGACGGACTGATTGTCCAGACCGATTCCGAGACCGTGATTGAACTCCGCAAGACGCTGCTCGACCTTCAACTGGCCCGGCACCCCAATACGCCGCTGATCCAGAAGCTTGCGGCCGACTACGGCGTGCTCAAGACCAGTTACGAGGAAGTGCCGGACGGCGATGATTGCATCCTCTGCGCGCTCTGTACGCGGATTTGCGATCGAATGGGCTTTGCGGCGATTTCTACGGTCGGTCGCGGTCATGGCAAACGGGTGGCCCCGCCGCTCGATGAGCCGCCGCCGGATTGTATCGGCTGCCTTGCCTGCGCCCAGTGCTGCCCAACGAGCTTCATCAAGTTCGTTGAGGACGGCGCACGGCGGGAAATCTGGGGCAAGAAATTCGAACTGATCGAGTGCAAGAACTGCGGCAAGCCGACCCTGACCAAAGACTTCGCCCGAAACCTCGCGGACAACCGCAACATTCCCTATGAATACTTCGAGGTCTGCGACGACTGCCACCGCAAGGAAATCGCGGCGACCATGGGCCGGATCACCAATTGGAGCCGAGAGGAGGAACCTGCATCATGAGTTCCCGCTTGATTGTGAAACCAAATCTCTGTATCGGCTGCCGGACGTGTGAACTGGCCTGCTCGTTTTCTCATTCGGTCGACGGCAAACCGGGGCGGACGAGAATTTTCGCGCTCGACGGTGGTTTCAAAGACCTCTGGGTGCCGGTGACCTGTTTGCAGTGCGATGACGCCGCCTGCGTGAAGTCGTGCCTGGTCGACGCCCTGCGGCGCAACGAGGAAACCGGGGCGATCGAGCTCAACGACGACAAGTGTGTCAAGTGTATGGCTTGCGTAGCGGCCTGTCCGTTTGGGTGCGCTCTCTTGGATGCCGGGCACGAAAAGGTGGTCAAGTGCGACCTGTGCGGCGGCGATCCGGCCTGCGCCCGGTTCTGCCCGACCAAAGCATTGGAATATAAGCCGGTGCAGCGCAAAGCCCGAAAAGCCGGTTGAACCGGTTTCTCATACCGGAGATTGATAAAGCGGCGCCACCCGGCGCCGTTTTTTTTGCGCTTCCGAGGCGGCTCTAAAACCCCTTGACTTGCCGGCTAATTTTCGACTCTTTAAGCAGTTAGGCGTCACGGGGTGGTCTGCCCGGTCCGGATGGTGTTGTTATCGGATCGGAAACTACCGCCGCTAACTGTCGTAAACAGTGAGAACCAGGTAATCGGAGGCAAAACCAATATGAAAATGTCTGACCGCGAGCAGGACGGGGTAGTAATCCTCGAACCCAAGGGGAAAATCATGGGCGGTCCGGACGCCAGTCTGCTGAAGGACAAGCTGCACGAGATTATCGAAAAGGGTCAAAAGAACGTGGTCATCGACCTGGCCAAGGTCGACTGGATGAATTCCACCGGGCTGGGCATATTAATTTCGAGCTACACGACTCTGCGCAACAGTCAAGGTG
>JAHJRE010000287.1 GCA_018831055.1 Bacteroidota bacterium | reverse complement strand
CGGGCACGATGTCCATTCACGGTATCAAGAAGTCGCTTGAGATTGACTGTACCGTGATCCGACAAAAAGACGGCTACCGTGTCCGGTCCGATTTCAGTGTGCGTCTGCCAGACTACAAAATCGAAGTACCTTCTCTGATGTTCATGAAAATAAACGAAAAAATCGCGCTCCACCTGGACTTCGGCCTCGCCGGAGCAGGAGCGGTATCTGCGAGGTGATCGATGTGCAAAGCAGTTTCATGTGCGATTTTGTCCGCCGTGCTTTTCGGTTCGTGTTTGTCGGCCGCTGAATCGCAATGGCAACGCCACAGTCCTCCGACCGGAGAAACGGTCGCGCCGTTTCACTCCACCCAGTCAATCGTACTTCCGACCGCCGAAACTCTCGGCCGTCGCCTGCTCCTGTTCGAGATCTCCCATCGCTTCCTCCCCCATTTTTCCGATGGTCACGACGTATTGTGGGCACTCGACGGGCCGGCTAATATCAGGTTCGGCCTCGGTTACGGAATCAGCAATCGCCTCATGGTGACGGCCGGCCGGAGCAACCTGATGGATAATTTCGACCTCTCGGCCAAATACGATCTGCTCCACACGTCACGTACGCCATTCCCGCTGGCCGCAGCGATACAGGTCGGCGGCGCGTGGAACACCGAGGTTCCTCAGCGGGACGCCGGCCACAGTCGCAATTTCCAATATTATGCGCAGTTAATCCTGAATGCATCTTTCTTCGATCGTCTCAGTCTCGGCGTGGTGCCGTCATTCTCGCACAATTACGACATCATGAGTGAAAGCGCCGAAAACGAAATCACCGTAGGGCTCTACTCCCGCTTTCGCACCACCCGTATCATGTCGCTTTTGGTCGAATGGAACGCGGCTGAGAGCAGCTACTCTTATGAGTACGACGCCGTCTCGTTCGGATTCGAAATGGAGACAGGGGGCCACTTTTTCAAGATGGTCGCCTCCAACTCAACCACGCTCAACCTCTCGCAGTACCTTCCCGGCACAGCCGAATCGGCCGACCCCAAGAACTGGCATTTCGGGTTTCTCATTACGCGCCTTCTCAAAATCTGAATCGCGGACTTTTCACCCGACTTCGCGCCGGGCGCCGGACTGCCGACATCAGACAGTCGCGGCGCCCCACCAACGTCAAAAGGCGGGACCTGATGGTCCCGCCTTTCTTTCAGCATGGCTCGCCTTACGGCGGGGGGCGTCGTCAGTTAGCTGTCGGACGCACCGTATTATCGCCCAGTTCCTCATGGACCTCCAGAGATTCGGCGATTGCCGTGCCGTTTTCCTTAAAGTAACCGCGAACTGTGATCGTCGCACCCGCGTGGACGTTTTCTTCGTCAAACTGTATCAGCCGATTGCTCGGCGACAGTCTCACGACTGCGTCGGCGGACACGATCACGGAAAAACCTTTTGCGAAGAATATCGTGCCGTTCTTGAAATCGACTCGCTCGACCGGGCTTTTCCAGGCAAACGTATCGCCTTTCTGTCCGGCACGATTGTCGATCAGTGGTCCAATGGTCTGAATGCTGCTGTCCGTGGCAGCCGGGCCGGTCGGACTCTGATCCGAGCAGCCGATTGAAGCTGCCGCCACGATCGCAACCGCAGCGATCGACCATACCTGTCGTTTCATTTTGGAGCCGTTCATCATGGGATCCTCCTTGTCTTTCGTTGTCATCCGGTGTCAGAGGTGGCCTCTGTTTTTGTTGCCCGCAATATTGTTAATTGTGGGTAATGTTGGTCTCTAATAACAAGAGGATTGGATGGTGATATTCGTACAGGCCGGGAAAGAAGAAGTTGATGCGATTCGTCGAGCATAGAGTCTGGGGCTGACTTTTTGTCACCGGCGCTGACGCCGCCGCCCGGTCGGGCAGTCATGAGCCGCCAGTTATAGGTCTTCCCTGGCACTCGGCAGTGGTATGCAAGTGCCTTGTTTCCAGCCTCAACAAGACAGACCCGGCAGAATCGAATTTTTCGTGATGCGGGCCAAGGCGAGTCAACGACATAAGGCTATATGGTTCGAGCATCGCGAGTTAACTGACACTAGCCCGAGCCGCTTGCCGCACTTTGAGCCAAAATCGCGGCAATTCCATTCCGGTGAAATTGGGGAATTTTCACCCACCAATT
>JAHJRE010000286.1 GCA_018831055.1 Bacteroidota bacterium | reverse complement strand
GGAAGACTTTCGTTTCCGCGGTAGTCCTATTGTCGGCAGCTTCCTTGTCCCCGCATCCGCCGAGCGCCGCCCATGCGACAACACAAATCAGCGCCGGCAGAGCTTGTCGGAATCGGCGGTTTGACTCTGCCGTCACTCTATCTGTCCTCCTGACAGGCATCAATCAGCTCAGAGATCGTCGCGGTGGCCAGCCCGATACAGGTATCGGCGGCGCCGTAATATGCGAGCACCCGGCTGTTTGGCAGGGCGAATCCCTGGGCATCGAACTCGTCGACGACAAGCCCGCTCGGGAACACAACATTCGGTACCTGGCCAACCAACTCGTATGGTTCTCTTGGTTCGAGAATATTCATTCGGCTGCGAGCGATCACGCGAGACGGATCGTTCAGGTCGAGCAGCACGGCGCCGGCCTGGTAGATATTCACGCTTGCAAAATGGGTTGCGATCCCGTGGTACAGGTGCAGCCAGCCCGCACGGGTGCGCACCGGCGGCGTACCCGATCCAATGAGTTCATCCCAGTAGTGTGGTCGTCCGCTAATGACCGGACCGAGCGAGCGCCACGCCAGCAGATCGTCGGACTCGGCCAGCCAGATGGTGTCTCCGGACCGCACCCCGGCGTTATCGGCGCGGCTGGGGCGTTCGAGTCGAAGGTACTTTCCCCCGATCTTTTCCGGGAACAGCACGCCGTTGCGAAAATGCGGCTCCGAGCAGATACCCAGGAATTCAAATCGTTGGAAATCGCGGGTCCGAATCAAGCCCAGCACACAGTCCACCGCCCGGTCCATGGCAACCATGATATAATACGCGCCTTCAAGGAACGTGATACGCGGATCATATATATGATGCGGAACCGGATCGAGCATTTCGATCCCCTCCAGTCGTACTTCCTGCCGATCCACCGCAAACTTGATCCCGTCGCGGCTGCGCGCCGCCATCAGGTGGGTTTCTCGGCCGCGGTCCTGCACCCGCAGCATCAGGATGTACTCGTCGCCGTGTCGGATAGCCCCGGGGTTGAATACCGAGGTCACGTCGGTCAGTTGCGGATTTAGAGCTGGAATGTCGGCCCTGGTCAAAATCGGGTTGTCGGGACAGCGTCGCATTTGGTCCTCCTGCGCAAAGGTTTCGGCATGCGCTAAGATAAGGATTGGGACGCGCCGGCAACAGTCAAAATGTCCGGCCGACACCATTCGGCGCCGGCCGCCGTCTTGCGCCGACGGGGCGCCTGCTATCGGGTTTGCAGGAGCAGCCCGAGGTCATCAAGCATCAGCCGCCGCAGCGACTCGCTCGGGCAATGGTCGACCGCCTGCCGCAGTTTGAGCGCCTGCTCGTGCCACGGTCGCCCGGAGTGCGGGCAATCGAATCGGTCGTGGCGTTTGTGGAGTCCGGCCATTCCGGCGATCCAACCGGTCGGACCGTCGACATTCCGCTGTGCACGGCACTCGGCGCCGCAGACGCGACAGCGAAGGCGGGCGGCCTCGGCCGGCGAGGTGACAAAGACATCGTATCCTTTGAGACTCATGGGGGGCTCCTTTCGGATGTGCGTCGGGTTGACCGGGCGGGCGCAGGATTCGCCAAAAACGAAAATACCCGCGCCAAACAGCGCGGGCGGCCACCAAAGCGGTCAACCTTTCGACAGTTTAGCGTAATATTTACCGTGGCAGCAATTGTCCTAAATCAACCACGTGTTTTGATAATTGGTCGCCGGTAAGCCCGTGTCAATAATCATATGCTTTAGGCGTTGGTTTGTCGGAAATCTTCTCTGATACTATCACGGTACTGCCGCACCCGGCACCACGTATTCACAAGACGCGTTTGCTCGATCGAATGACAGCGTATGTTTCCCGACGACGCTTTTCAACAATAAGAAGTCGTTGATGAAGCTGTCTCGCCCGTTGGGCTTCATTGGCAGAACGCTGCACCCGGTCCTCGTTCTCGACCAATGCGCTGATGATTCGGGCTGAGGGCAGACTAATCGATTGGCGCTCCGTAGTTTCTTTTGATTGTTCCGACTGAGGGGATACCTGAACCGGTTACTCTGATCCTGCAATATCTACCAGAAAGTCTACGGAATAGACTTGACACGGACAATAGAACACATTATAGTAAATTCAACGCGTAGGGTATCTCTGTTACTCCTGAATTGATGCTGCAGGGCGTCAGGAACTTTTGAATTACTGGCCGAATAATTGTGTGTGTTTCTCATGCAGGGAACTCATTTTGTAAACGGGCGCCGGCGTACTGTCGAGGAGACGCGTATGTTGTGCGCCGTGATTTTCAATACTGAAGGGGGTGATATGCCGACCTCTGACTAATTGTTTTTTCTCCAGGCGCTACGGCGCTGCGCATTGCCGCCCCGGAGTCGCACCGAGAGATGCGACCTCGTTCGCGGCAACACTTCTTCTGTCACGGTTTAACGCATCAAGAGTGACACCCGCTGCACGGCAGCGGCTGGCAGGGGAACTCGCAGGGTAATCAGGTGGAATCTCAAAACCGACTATTGGAGGCTACATGAGAGCGTTCAAATTGCTCTTTCTCACTCTTGTGACAGCGTTTATCGCAGCAGCGGCGATCGGTATGACCGCACAGGCTGCCTATATCACACCGTTCGAATCCGGCACGCAGGATCAGCTTTTGC
>JAHJRE010000285.1 GCA_018831055.1 Bacteroidota bacterium | reverse complement strand
GAAGTGGAACGTGCCTGGGGACCTGTACCTCTCCGGGCTGGGTCTTACCCAACTACCGCCAATGGGGGTGGTAGGTGGGAACTTCTTCTGCCACTACAACCAGCTGACCTCGCTGGCTGGAGCGCCGAAGAAAGTCGGTGGCTACTTCTCCTGCTACAGCAACCGGCTGACCTCGCTGGCTGGAGCGCCGAAGAAAGTCGGTGGCTACTTCTCCTGCAGCTACAACCAGCTCACCTCGCTGGCTGGAGCCCCGAACGAGGTCGGTGGGGGCTTCTACTGCGACGGCAACCAACTCACCTCGCTGGAGGGAGCCCCGAACGAGGTCGGTGAGAGCTTCTCCTGCAGCTACAACCAACTGACTTCGCTGGAGGGGGCGCCGAAGAGGGTCGGTGGTGGCTTCTACTGCAACGGCAACCAGCTCACCTCGCTGGCTGGAGCGCCCGAGAAGGTGGGAGGGAACTTCAACTGCCATAACAACCAGCTCGCCTCGCTGGAGGGAGCGCCGAAGGAGGTCGGTGGGGGCTTCTACTGCTACAGCAACCAGCTTACCTCCCTGAAGGGGGCACCGAAGGAGGTGGGTGGGGGCTTCTGGTGTTACGACAACCCCCTCCCCAGAGGCACCACCTACAAGGGGTGGCTGGCGGGGCAACAAGCACCCCTACCACCTACTACCACTCCCCCAGAAGAAGAGGGCTTCTATTGGGTAAGGGAGGTCGACCGCGCCAACTCCCCCTATGGGGGGCCCTATAAGTACTCGAAACCAAAGATAGTTTTTGTGAGCGCGTCCGACGCAGCCACCAACTGTGGTCAGTACATCCGCAACACCTTTGGCAAGCTGCTTCGGCTCGAACCCTCCCAGAAGCAAATCGACTACCTGTTCCTCGGAAAGAAGTTGGTACCTCCGGAGTACTAAATGAGTCTTAGACAAGTAAGGGCGGCTACCAGTAGGCTTGAGTGGAAAGACCATCCTCCTCAGGAAGAGGGATACTACTGGTGTAGGATTGATGGTAGGGAGGTGGAACTGGCTTATGTTTTTGGGGCGCCGCCAAAAATGCAGACCAGGGTACGAACCATTTCCCCGAAGTATCTCCAGTACTTGCGAAGTCTGGAGTACCACCATACCAAACTGAACGTCCCACCGGACTGGCAGTTCTATAAGGAGGAAACCGATGAGCGGTCTTGAAGTTGATGGGTGGTCCTTCACCCCCACCGAAGGAAGACGGGTACTATTGGGTGTATTCTCTCCACACAGGCCCAAGCCCGCTGCCTGTGTTCGCCGAGGTCGCTATGTTTGGCACACTTTTGAAGATGAGCCTACGCTCAACCTCCTCGCCACCGGGCCCGAAATCGACCTATCCAACTACGAAGTGGAGCAGGAGTTTCTTTTTCATTCGATGAAACTGGAACAACCCAGCCACTCGAAAAAGGGTGAGGGGGTCGGCGATGGCACCTAACCCCACGAAACAAAAGGAATGGCGGGCCCGACTACTCCAGGGGAGGCTGCTGGAGTATATCCTGCCTGGGATGCCTGAAGTTGGCCTCATCACCCAGGCAGGGGAAACGGTTTGTCGAGGATTCACCCGAGTCGTGATAGGCGACCGGGGTCCCTACCTGGAGTTCTCCCGGGAGCAAGCCCTCCTCGACAGGTTCTCCGTCCCCAAGAACCAGCAGTACAGGCTCACTCCCGCCTGGAAAGACAAGGTCTACTACGTCGAGTACCGCACCCCCAGTGGCGTGATGATTTATGAGCAACTCCGCACAGTTAGTTACGCTAACTACAAAGTGGGGATGTTCTACGTCTCGCCCTGGGATGTGGAGTTGGTGCTCGTCTCGAAGGCGAAAACAACTCACACGCCCGTCATCCTCTCGATTGTCAACGGGCCCAAACCAGAGGAACACCGTTAGGAGGAGCTATGAGTAGGTTTTGCCGCTGGTTGGACGTATTCGGGCTCGTATTCTGGAGCCTCTGTATGTGCCTGCTCCTGGGGTTCATCTCCTACGGTGCCTTTCGGTACTTCGAGAAGAAGCAACTGGACAAGTGTCTCATCTCTTGCGACCTGTCCTATCCCTCCTCACCTGCTGGTAGGGAACTGTGCCAAATGAGGTGCCCGCGACCAAAAAAGTAGGGGAGATTCGGCCTCGAATCGCGGCCTCGGGGAGGTGCCGTTTTTTGGGAGAGGGCGCGCTCTTTGCCGGGCATCCTCTGAAAATTGTCGGTGGGGGAGTACCACTTGTGGCCGACAAATGAGGGAAACTTTTGGCGCCAAATTTCTCGATTCGCGCCACTGTGTGCATCTATATAAGGATAAAGCGCAACGATTGTGCGGACTTGCTCGCTTCCACACGCACAGGATTCGCACCTGCTCGACCACCCACTAATATCGCAGCGCACCGCACGCGTGGAGTAAGAAATGAAGAAAGCCCTCCTAATCCTTACCTTTTCCTGCCGCAGGCAGTGCGAAGGGTGCTGTAATACCTACGAGGAGGTGATGAAACACGCCCTGCGTCAGCCAGCCTTTCACTTCGCACGTGTCCACACTTTGGGAATAACTCTCAGGGGGTGAGGGCATCTCCTGTCAACAAACAGTCTGTAGGTCCTGCTTCCTATGTGTCAGGAGAGGCAGCACAGTAGAGGCACCCTCAACCTACCTGGTGCTCTTGCCCCCAGGCTACCTCCTGAATCCCACCTCCAGCACTATCAGTGTCCACGCGGCCCTCGATATCACAGGAGAACTTCAATGACACCGATGGAAATCGCGGTCCAACGCATCAAGCAGGCTGGCGGTAAGCTGGTCAAGGGGAAGTGGAACGTGCCTGGGGACCTGTACCTCTCCGGGCTGGGTCTTACCCAACTACCGCCAATGGGGGTGGTAGGTGGG
>JAHJRE010000284.1 GCA_018831055.1 Bacteroidota bacterium | reverse complement strand
CCATCCTGAAGGTGGCGTGTCGCAGACCTGACGGCAAGCTGGAATTCTGCCGTCCCGGCATGAGGATTCCCCCGGCGCTGCCGATTGACCAGATTCTCTTTACACCGGATCCGGCCATGATCCCTTAACCTGTCCACCATTCGCTCATTCATAGACGTCTGCTCACACATTTCCCCTGTTTTCCTCTCTTCTGACCCGGACATTAGTTCTCATAAGTTCAATAACCACCCGGATATTTTCATTTTTCACCCGGACATTTTGAAAATTAATGTCCGTCTGCCCGGTCATTCCTCCAAAGGGCATGAGAAAACAATTTTTAAAGGAGGAATGAAAATGACCGCGACAACAGAACGAGAAATCCTGAGCTACTCCGCCCTGAACTGCTGGCGCAATTGCCCGCGCAAATACAAATTGCGTTATCTGCATCACGGTTCCGTGACCGGGCGTTTCACCATCGGCGACCGGGTGGTGCAGAAAGCCGACGATTACAACCTGGAAATATTTAACGGTTTATTTCCAACGAAAAAACCGGCGCGCTGCAACTGGCTTACTGCCTCTCTATCCATTCCTACCAGGGCAGCGAAGCTCCCTGTGTAATCGTGCTGCTGCACAAATCCCACTGGCACGCCTGCTGCCAGCTGCTTTATACCGGCGTTACGCGAGCGAGGAAGACATTGATTCTTCTCGGCGACCGCTGGGGAATAAGACAGGCGGCAAAAGACAAACGCGCTGCCGAACGCCGGACGCTGCTGTCTTATTGGGCAACCCATACAGGATAAGAAAACATGCACTCCAATCTTATTGATATCCCGTTATCCGACCGTTTCGCTTCCATCGGCGAAATGCTTGCCCAGGCCATCCTGCGCCAGCGGCACGCCGGTATCACGCATCAAAAACAGGCTTGCTCCCTGCTACCCGCCAGAGCGAAACGTGTGCCGGAGAGACCGGTTTGACGGAACGCGTGCCTGCCAAGGGTGACAGGCAAAACGGTCTCAAGGGAACGCGAAACTCTGGAGGAAAAGCATGAACAGGAAAAAAGGGAGTGTTAAAAAAGAGAACAAGCCAAAAGGAAACGCGGCTTCAGGGCTGGACAAGGATAAGACTATTCTTGCGCAGGTCGTGGCTCTGGCAACCATGGACTTTGAAAATTTGAAAACGAAGTATGCCGCGCTTTTCGGCAAGGAACCGCCCTCGCGCAGCCGCGTGCAGCTTGTCAGCCGCCTCGCGTACAGAATCCAGGAAATCGCCTACGGCGGTCTTTCGCCTGAAGCCCGTGAAAGACTTATCTCCATCGACGAAACGCACGGAATTCCCGGCAAGGAAAAGGAACAGCTTAAGGAACGCAAGGGTGCGCCAGCCATTGGAACCAAACTCGTGCGGGAATATCTAGGCGAACGGCACGAAGTGGTCGTGCTGGATAACGGCTTCCAGTACAAAAACGGCGTCTACCGGAGTTTGAGTTCCATCGCCAGGGAAATCACGGGCTCGCACATGTCGGGACCGGCGTTCTTTGGTATAAGAAAGAAGGGAGGAAGTGAATGAGCGAACATGATAAAACAGAACGTCCCATCCGTTGCGCCATATATTGCCGGAAATCCAGCGAGGAGGGGCTTGATTCGGAATTCAATTCCCTCGACGCCCAGCGGGAAGCGGGCGAGAATTACATTGCCAGCCAGAAAGCCGAACGCTGGGTGTGTCTTCCCGAACGCTATGAGGACGGCGGCTTTTCCGGCGGCAACCTGGAACGCCCGGCGCTGAAGAAACTGCTGGTCGACATCCGTGCCGGGAAAATCGACATCGTTTTAGTTTACAAAATCGATAGACTTTCCAGAAGCCTGCTCGACTTCGCCGAACTCATCGACACGTTCGACAAGCATAACGTTACCTTCGTGTCCGTAACCCAACAATTCTCAACGACAACCTCCATGGGCAGACTCACCCTTAACATTCTGTTGTCTTTCGCCCAATTTGAACGGGAAATAATCGGCGAACGCATCCGCGATAAAATTGCCATGCAGAAACAGCGCGGCATGCAGACAGGCGGCACGCCGGTGCTGGGTTATAATTTAGTAGACGGAAAACTGGTCATCAACAAAGATGAGGCGGAAACGGTAAAATCCATTTTCTCCCGCTTCATCGAACTGGAATCCACGACGAAATTGGCACAGGAACTGCGCGCCCAAGGCATCACATCCAAAGCGTGGACAACCGCTAAAGGCAAAACACGTCAGGGAACACCGATCAACAAATCGCACATTTACAGGATGCTGAATAATCCGAAATATCTCGGCAAGGTCGAGCACAAAGAAAAGCTCTACAACGGCGAGCATCCCGCGCTCATTGACCAGGAAACATGGGACGCCGTTCACGCCATTCTGGAACGGAACACCCGCACCCGTGCCACGGAAACAAGATTCACCACTCCAGCCATGCTCAAGGGAATCATCCGCTGCGGGCATTGCGGCTGCTCCATGCGGCCAGGCTGGACGAAGAAAAACGGCAGGAAATACAGATATTACGTTTGCATCAACATGGACAAGCATCCGAAGGATGTTTGCCCCGTGCGCCGGATTTCAGCCGCCGAGGCAGAAGACGCGGTGATGCGTCAACTGCGGATCATCTTACAACGACCGGAAATTGTCGCCCACACGGCGCGCGCCGAAGCCATTGTCGAAGCGAACCTGACGGAAGGAGACATCCGGCACTACCTTCGCAACGTGGACGCCGTGTGGGAATATCT
>JAHJRE010000283.1 GCA_018831055.1 Bacteroidota bacterium | reverse complement strand
CCACCCGCCTGCGGGGGATCCCCCAGGCAATGGAGGAGATATTTCGCCCCAAGCGGGTCGAGTACCCGCGGGGCACCTGAACTTTCCTCCGGGAGATCTAGTAGACTCGCCGGAACAACCTGTCCCTTCGGGGACAAGAAAGGAGGCCAGAAATGGCCGACTATCCGCGTTCGTGGAACGACGACTGCCCCCCCATCACCGAAGCTCAGAAGGCGCGGCATCGCGTCGCCGAGAGGGCGCTCCCCGCCCTTATCGCACTCTTCTACGCCTACGTCATCGCATCCCTCCTCCTCCAGGGAGGGTGCATCGCCGACGACCCCTCCAGCGGACTGGACATCCCCCCGGGGTGCCAGTGCGTCGAGCCGCTGGAGGAACTGGACCGGCGGCTGAGGGAGGTGGAGACTCCGGGATCGGGGGGGAGGTACACGTATCAGTACTGCTACGTCCCCAACGAAGGATCTGAAAGATGTTCGTACCCGGACCCAGTACTGTCCACGATACGAACCCTAATAGTCAACTACAGAAGAAGTCCAACAGACCCGAGAGCGGGTCTATACCTGGAAATCGCAATAGGAACCTCTCATGAAGTGGCGATACCGTACCCAGTAACGACAGGTCGTGTGGACATCTGGTGGAACGCCGGCGGGGAACCGGTCTCCGCCGGAATGGGGGACATCGAGGTGCGCGACCATCTCATCAACGTGGACGCACCCCTGCTTTCCGCAGCGGTGTCGAGCGGGTGGAGCGAGCTTCGTAACCTGAAGATCGAGGTACCCGTTCCGCCAGTCCCAATTCCTGCTTTCGTCCCACCTGAAGAGTGGTGATATACCGCTCGGAGAGCACCATCCTGGTGCTCTCCTTTTCCTTTAGCTTTTATATCAAGCGGGGAGGAAGTCCTGCATGGTGTACTTCAATCGCAGTCCTAAGAGCTTGATTTCGTGCTCAGTACCCCCCAATTGGCTAAACTCAACCGCAACCTGATAGTGGTAGAGATCGTTACATACAGCCTCAGGCACTGCAATCACGGCATTCAGGGAATTGATACCCAAAACCAGCCCGCCGAATGCGCTTCCTATCACTGCCTCATTGGCAGTCGTGTAATCGCACCGTATTACACGCACGTTCCATATCGCGCTCACGGCACCAGCACTCCAGCAGTCGCAGTAGGCACTTATGTGGATCGGGGCAGATCCATCAGGAAGATTAAGCGGAAACACAACTATCGCCTTGTAAGTGGCAAGTGCCTCAAGGTTGGTAAGCCAATAATGCCTGTACGTGGTATCTGCGTGTACGAATTTCCAAAACCTCGTAGCGGTCTTGCCAACATCACTAGGTTGCCCTGCCGGCATCGGGATGTTATGGAAGAAAGTCCGGGCTTCGGACCACCCATAATTGATCTTCCGGTAAAGCCCTACGGTATCATCCCATGTGATCTGGAACCGATGAGAGGCTGGATCTCCCACAGGAGGGAGGCTGTCGTCGAAATTCTCCACGATTCCTGCAAAGAGATCAGGGTAGCCGAACCCGAGAGCTCTGTCGCGTTGAACGAACATACCAGCACACATGCACTGGTCTACACCGCCAGTAGGCCAACTTGTCAGAAGGCCCGCTCCCCCCGCGATCACCCCGGCGTAGTTGTAGTTCTGCGCAGCAGCCTCGAACATGAAGGTAGGATCCCCCAACAAGAGCCCTGCGGCAAACTTCACTATGCCAGCATCGAGCGCAGCGCCTTTACTCAATCCATACTGAGCATTCGGTGTCGCCCGATAGGACGTGAAGATAGGACCGATGAACGGGTGCAGCGCGTTGAACAAGGTCGACTTCCGGAACGAAACGTTCATCGCCTCCCCAACAGCCGGTTGCGTCTGGTCAACGAGGTAAGCCCGGGCACCCCCCTCCGATCCAGCAATAGCACTATGCACGATCGACATGGTGTAGCCGGCGTCGTTGACCTCCGGTCCCCAACAAGTCTCCCCAAGGCAACCAACCCGGAAGACCCTCCCCGACGAAAGCCCTATTCCGGTATCTCGCCTGTCCCTGGGTGCAGCCCATCCATCCAACAAGAAGTCAGCACCCCCGGTGAACAACGTCAACGCAGGAAGGTTTTTCAGCGCACCGAGGTTATCCCCTATCACCAAGTTACCCTGTCTTGGGCTCGCTGCAACACCAAGCATGCCCCCAGTACGGAAGACAGGACGGCAGATGCTGAGCTTCCCACCTACGATGGAGTGCGGGTATGGAAGAAGATATCCATCAAGACCTTCGAT
>JAHJRE010000282.1 GCA_018831055.1 Bacteroidota bacterium | reverse complement strand
TTGGTGCGGCCGCGAAGTCGTCCCTGGATAGGGTTGCTCGTTTCCATCAGGAACGGATACGCGTTCGTAGCATCGCCCCATTCGCGGTGGCTCAGGCCGCGGAAGTTTTCGGGCGAGAGCTCGGGGGCGTAATTGAGATCCTCGATCTCCAGCGCCAGCACGGCGGTCATCGCGATATCCTCGCACTTTTCGTGATAGACGATCGCGTTGATGATCGGGATCTCCGGAGCGGCTTCGTGAAGATCAAAAGCGACATCGACATTCTCCCGTCGGATCACTTCCATGATGGCCCAGCCCACGCGCTCCGCAAACGTGCCGTTCGGTCGACCGGGGTAGGAACGATTCAGATTCCGCGTTTCGAACCCCGAAAGCTGCTGTCCCGACGGAAAATGAGAATAGACCAGAGGATCGGGCCATTGGTCAAGCGGACTGCAGACGCGGGAGCCAAAACGAAAGGTCCGGGGGCCGGATCTGGCCGGGATGGTAAACGAACTTGGGCTGCCTTCGAACGGATCGGTATATGCGAAGCCGCTCGCACAGGCTTGCGGAATCACGAGAACGCGTCCCTGATCGACCTGGATGTTTTCGAGAACGAGCGTCGCGGCGATAAAGCCCGCCGGTTCGTTCGGATGCGAGCCCCCCAGAAGCATGACCGTCGCCCCGGGGACGCCCGAGTCGAAATCAAATATCCGGGTGTCGCCTGCCGTTCCTTTCAGGTTGGGCAAATAGTCACTCAGCTGCCGCACAGTGGTGAGGGCGGGGCTCGGCCGCAGGAGATCCGGCTGCCTCATCTTGAGGAAGTCGATGGCGGCCAGAGTCGCCAGGGCTCCGAAACCGGCCAGCATGAGAATTGCCGTGACGTGATGCCTCTTCATTGATGCTCTCACTTTATTTGAAGTACCCTCAGGACGAAGACCATAAGCAACATGGCCATCGCCATCTGCAGCTTCCACGATCGCTCCTGAATAAACTCGACCAGGATGACGATCGCGAACAGGGCGACAATTCCAGTATAAACCCAGTACAGCATTGGCTCGATCCTCCGCGAGTTAAAAGAACACGGCCGCGATATCGTCAGCGAAATAAATGATAGACAGTCCGACGATGAGACTGGCCACGATCGGAACAAGAGCTTGCCGAAGTATATTGAAATGGTTCTTTTCGCCGACTATCTGAGCCGCATAGGCGCACAGCAGACTCGGCGGCGGCATGAGATCGCCCATCGCCGCCAGCAGAGCCAACGCGGCCGTCACAACGATAGCGTTCTTCCCGATGAACACAAACACCAGCGGGACGCCGATTACCGAGGCCGAGGCATACGCCGAACCAAAAAACGGCATGATCGCCGCAGCCAGATACCGAATTTCCTCCGGCAGCAACAGCGCGTTCACCGCTAGAAACCCGCGAACGCCGGTGAGAGTAAGTATCTGCAGGAACATACCGACCCCGACCAGAATCGCCATGATCGGGAGAGCACCGCGAACCGCGCTCGTCAAGATGCGCCACACGTTGTATTTTTCTCCGGACGGTATTGTGATGACGGCGCCGATCAAAAAGATGAGCGGTACGCCCAGGTGCGGCAGCAGGTTCGGCGCCGCCTGGTCGATCACGAGAAAACCGACCACAAGCACCAAGGGGAGAAAAAGCTTCATCCCGTGAAGTGCGTACACCGGCTGCCGGAGCTTGGGAAGGACTTCCTCGACCTTGAATCCATCCAGATAGCGAAACCGGAAGTAAAGGGCGGTCGCGATTGCGAGAGGGAACGAAGCGAGGAAGAGGGGCTTGGTGAAGCCGATATACGGCATATCCACGCCGCCGCCGATCAGCATCACCGGAATACAGATGGGGGGGGCAACCTCGCCAAACACGGCCGCCATCGCAATCAGGGCCCCCGTCGCTCTGCGCGACATCCCCATAGCGATCAACCCCGGGGCGACCAGCGCCCCGGTCGTGAGAATACACGCCGACGATAACCCCGTGAGCATCCCGGGAAACATCACGAACACCACGATCAATATCACCAAGAGCGACGGACTCCGGTGGAACCACTTCACCATATAGTAACTGAGCGTTCCCAGCGCCCCAGTCGCCTCGACTGACTTCATGAAAACCATCGCCGTTGCGATAATCAGGATCGCCTCCAGAAAGCCGAATCC
>JAHJRE010000281.1 GCA_018831055.1 Bacteroidota bacterium | reverse complement strand
CTTATAATATTTAAACTCACGCTTATAATCTATTCTGAACGGAATAAAATTATCTGACCTTAAAACCAGAACAATAAAATTATAAACCGACTTAAACATAAAAAACGCCACACAACAACGGCTATAATTAATTGCTACACTTTGCAACATCTTAATCACTGTTTCTTTACATCAGCTATTACTAATCCGAAAAGCAGTTTTTACTTTTACGCAAATAATCATAGCCTAAGCCGTTACAAGCAAGTGTAGAAAACCCACCGCACAAATGGCACATTTGGTTTTTTCCGACACACGAGCCTACGCTCAAAAAACCAAAAGAGCCATTTCTTTCCAACGCTCAACGGAATGTTGAAAAGTTTTAAGACATTTTTTTTAATCATTAAATGAGACTTCTTATATTTGACGAATATTGTCAAGTCAAATTAATCAAGTGATAATTCACAAATGAAAAACACTAAGTTGGTAGGCGAACTACTTCGAGAAAAAAGAGAAGAAAAAGGATTGCTTTTAAGGCACGTTTCTGCGGAATTGGATATTGACACAGCTATACTTAGCAAAATTGAAAGAAGCGAGCGAAAAGCAACTAAAGAACAGATAGTAAAACTGGCAGAGATACTTGATTTGAATAAAGAAGATTTACTTGTTCAATACTTGAGCGAAAAAATACTTTATGAAATAAAAGACGAAAAATTAGGAGAAAAAGCACTAAAAGTAGCAGAGCAGCAAATGAAATATATTAACAAAAAGAACAGCGGAAAATGATGGAACTAAAATTAGAACTATTAGAATATCAAGAAACCGCTATCAAATCTGTAATAGATGTATTTGACGGTTCTGTAAAAAATACTTTTGATAATGCTTCTGTTGACGGCATTCGCTCAAATGTTTGTTCACTTACGCCCGAACAAATTACCGAAAACATAAAAACTGTTTTAAAAGAAAATGCAATCAGTGATGAAGTTGCTAAACTTACAGACGACCAAGAATTAACCATTGAAATGGAAACAGGAACTGGTAAAACCCTTGTTTACATCAAAATGATTTACGAATTATATAAGCACTACAATTTTACTAAATTCATCATACTAGTGCCTTCGGTTGCTATTAGACAAGGTGTATTGAGCACGCTTTCGACATTTGAAAAGCAACTAGAAGACATTTACGGTTTTACCCCAAAATCATTTGAGTACAACAGTAAAAAGCTTAATAAAGTAACGCACTTTATTGAAGAGCAACACCCTCAAATAATGGTAATGACTTTGGCTTCTTTTAATTCGGAAGACAAAATTTTGAACCAAGCAAAAAGAGAAGACCTTTTTGCAAATATTCCTTTTATTGATGCCATTGGTAGAACAAATCCAATCATCATAATGGACGAGCCACAGGAAGGAATGGATACAGATAATTCGATTAAACAAATTGCCAAACTCAATCCTCTTTTTAAAATCAGATTTTCGGCAACCCATAAAGTTTCAAAAAATAAGATTTATCGCTTAACACCTTACGACAGTTACCAACAAGGATTAGTAAAGAAAATTGAAGTATTGACCGTAACTGAAAAGAATGACGAAGCGACTTTAAAACTAGAGCTTTCTGAAACTAAAAATGGTAAAAATCCTATTCAAGCAAAAATTAAGGCTTGGCATCAATCAGCAAGCGGTAAAATTGAATTCAAAGATTCTAAATGGTTGAAAGATGGCGATAATTTGGGAGAAGTAACCAACAATCCGAGTTATCTCAATTATAAAATTGAACGAATTAAAAAGAGTTTAAGAACTGGAAAATGGTCGGTTCAGTTTACTAATGGAACAGAAATTTTTGAAAAACAAGCCTCTGGAAACATTCAAAGTATTTGGAACTTGCAATTAGAATGGCTCATCATTAGGCACTTTACAAAAAAACAAAAACTACAAGAAAAAGGCATCAAATGCCTTTCGCTTATTTTCATTGACAAAGTGGCTAACTACATTAGTGAAGAACCAGTAATAAAGAACCTTTTTATAGAAAAATACAAAGAAATCTATCCTGAATTTCACGATAATAAACAACCCACGGCAGAACATATTGATGCCATCCAAGGGTTTTATTTTGCTCAAACAGGAAAAGGAGAATACACTGACAACGAAAACTCAATGCGTAAAAACTCTGATGTTTTTGATGCCATTCTAAAAGACAAAAAAGAACTTTTGAGTTATGGGGATTCGGTAGCCAATAAAATTGAGTTCATTTTTTCGCATTCTGCACTTGGTGTAGGTTGGGATAATCCAAATATTTTCAATATTGCCACACTTAGCAATTCGTATTCTGAAATTAAAAAACGACAGGAAATTGGACGTGGATTGCGTATTTGTGTCAATATAGACGGGCAACGTGTGTATGATAGTCTAACAGTTTCTGATGATGAAAGGATTAATCAACTGACTGTAATCCCAAATGAAAGCTACGAAACTTTTGTAACCCAATACCAAGAAGAAATCAAAGAAGTTTATGGCACTAAACAAGCTGGTGCAGGAATGACACATACCCATAAAGGCGAAAAACAAAATCAAGTACATTTTAAACGTAGTAAAAATGAAACCGTCAATCAAGCGTTTAGACGATTTTGGAATGCTTTAGCCAAGAAAACAAACTACACAGTAAGTTTTGATGAAGAAGCATTAATCAATAGAAGTATTGAAGCCCTAAACAGCATTGAAATAGCAGATTATGTAGCAGAAGTGAGCAGTCGTTCCATTGGTTCTATTACTGAAGATGGTATCAAAGACCAATTTGGTGGTACTGAAAGTTATAAACTTAAAGCCCATTATACGGCTCTGGATTTAGTTGAGGAAATTAGCGAAAACACAGGTATTAGCTACATTACTGCATTTAAAATTGTCAATGAAATTAATCACGATTCTTTTGCTAAAAACCCACCACAATTTATTCAGCAGGCTACTGCCAAAATCAATAATATTGAATTGGAAGAAATGGTAAGAGGACTAAATTATCATTTGACGGACGAAACTTTTCCCTTTGAGTTTGAAGATTTCATTAAACAGGTTGAATACAATCAATACCGAGATACACCCAAAAGAGGATTTTTTGACAAAATGTTGGTGGATAGTGATGTAGAAAGAAACTTTGCATTGGCAACAGACGAAGATGATGAAGTAATATGCTTTATGAAACTACCAGCTTATTACCAAATCCCAACACCTATTGGCAATTACAATCCCGATTTTGGTATCGTAATGAAACGTAAACAATTGCGTGATGGAAAGGAAAGCGAATTTTATTTTGTCATTGAAACCAAAGGAACAAACGACATCAACGATAAAAAAGCACTCAAAGAAAGTGAAGTTTACAAGATAAATTGTGCTATGAAGCACTTTGCAACTTTGGGCGTGGAAGTACAATACAAAGCACCTGTAAAAGATTATCAATATTTTAAAGAGGATGCAAGAAACACTATTAACACATTAATTGAAAAAGCATAATGAGTAAGGAATTAGGAAATACAGAAAACCCAATAGAAAACGTACAATCGCACGATTGGAACAAAGAACGTTTGGCTCAACTTAAAAACCTGATGCCCGATTTGTTTACCAATGACGGACAACTCAATATCAACGAACTCAAAAAAGTAGTTGACCCCAGTTTAGTTACCGAAACTGAACGATACGAATTTCGTTGGTTTGGCAAAAGCAACGCCAAGCGTGAAGCCTTTACGCCTACTGATGCTACCTTGGTGTATGACGAACACAGAAGCGTAAACCCTACAGAAAGCGACAACCTCATTATTGAAGGCGAAAATTTGGCGGTGCTTAAACTACTTAGCAACAGCTACCGTGAACAAGTAAAGTGTATTTACATTGATCCACCTTACAACACAGGTAAAGACTTTGTGTATTCTGACAAATTTAACCAAGACAAGGCGGCATATTGGGAAGATGCCGAAGTTACTGAAAACGGGCTAAAAATAGACACCAATACCGAAACAGACGGACGTTTTCACTCCAACTGGCTCAATATGATGTACAGCCGTTTGTTGATTGCTCGACAGTTGTTAAAAGAAGATGGCGTTATTTTTATTTCTATTGATGATAATGAAGTACATCATTTAAGAAAATTGTGTGATGAAGTTTTTGGAGAGGAGAATTTTGGAGGACAAATAGTTTGGCAAACAGCAACAGATAATAATCCAACACAAGTAGCAACAGAACACGAGTACGTTTTGTGTTATATGAAAAGTAAAGAATCTCAAGATTTTTGGGAAACACCTTCAGAAAAAGGTCAAATAATTCAAGAAAAATACGAGGAATTAAAAAGTACTTTTAATAATGATATTGAAAAAATTCAGGCAGAATTAAGAAAGTGGATTAGAAAGCAAACTAATGGTGATGATTTATCAGGGGTTTCTCATTACTCCTATGTTGATGAACAAGGTGTTTTTTACCCCGGAAATTCTGCAAACACAAAACCAGGAGGTTATACTTATGATATAATTCATCCTGTAACAAATGAAGTTTGCTCCAAACCAGAATATGGTTATAGATGGCCTTTTGAAACTTTTGATGAAGCAGATAAAAGAGGAGATGTTCAATGGGGTGATGACCATAATACAATCCCAAAAATTAAAAAAAGACTTGATACCGTAACCCAACGATTAAAAAGTTATTATTATGAAGATAATAGGGCAACAACTGCTGATCTGAAGAATTTATTTGGCGGAGTTAAAGTTTTTAACAACCCTAAATCAGTTAACTTTTTAAATCACATTTTTAAATTTGTGAGCAATGAAAATGATGTTATTTTAGACTTTTTTGCAGGCTCAGGTTCAACAGGAGAATCAGTATTTGATTTAATGAACACAGATTTTGGCAGACGAAAATTTATTTTAGTCCAACTTCCAGAAGCAACAGACGAGAAAAGTGAGGCCTACAAAGCAGGCTATAAAAAGATTAGTGATATAACTATTGAGCGTAATAAACGAGTGGTAGAGAGAATTATCAAAGAAAAGAAAGAAGCTCAACCAAATTTGTTCAGCAAAAAAGAAGATGAACAAAATCAATTAAAAGGGCTTGGATTCAAAGTATTCAAACTGCAAAAATCAAATTTTCCAAGAGTAGAATATGCCCCCGACCCAAATAAAACGCACGAAGAAAATATTGAAGCACTCAAGAAATACATCAGAGACAAAGAAGCACAATTAATTTCTGCCTTCAACAAAGAAGAATTAATCACGGAAATTTTACTAAAAAATGGTTTCAAACTCAATTATACGCTAACCAAGCAAGAGCAATTTACCAAAAACGAAATCCTTTTTGCTACAGATGGCGACAAAGAAACCTTGGTTTGCTTAGATGGCGATTTGGCAGAAGAAACCGTAGAACATTTCAAAAAACACACTGAGCAAAAACTCATTGTGCTAGAACGTGCCTTAGACACCACCAAAAAATGGAATCTAAAACACTATATGAAGGATAATTTTAAAGCGTTTTAGAAGAATGGCAAATGAAGTAACCATATATTTTGATAGTCCAAAGTTGTTTGAAGCAAACAACATAAAGCCTTTAAATGGAATTACGGGTTTGTACTTCATTTTTAGCCAATCTATTGAAATTCAATATCCTTTTCAAAAGTCTAAACTTTTGTATATAGGTATGAGTGAAAGAAGAACGAATAGTATTGGAAACCGTTTGTTGGGTCATTTTGATGGTAAATCAAAAAATCTTGGTTTAGTAAATTACAGAAAAGTTGAACCTTTATTTTTTACATACATCAATTTTGAAATGCTCAAAAATTTATGGCAATTCAGAATTGAAGATTTAGAAAGTTATTTCATTTTAGATTTTGTTGAACAATTTGGAGTTTACCCCATTTGCAATAACAAATCAGGATTTGAAATTCAGCACCAAACATTGACATCTAGTTTTAAAATTGATTGGAAATATTTTAAGTAACAACATTATGGCAGAAAAAGTAAAATCCGGTAAAGAAATTTTAGATGATTTTTTTGATGGAATCGAAGAAATCGAAAATGTTGATAAGGACATAGCAAAGATGTTGTCAAAACTGTATCAAGATGATAAACTGACTGACACCAATGTTAAAAACGAACTTCAAAAACTAAGAGATGGAAACAAAAATTAATACAATTTCCATCAAAGGAATAAGAGGTGTAAAAACCGTTTTAGACTTACCACTAAACGGCAGGTCAATTGTTTTATATGGCGACAATGGAACAGGGAAAAGCAGTATATCTGATGCCATTGAATGGTTTTATACTAATCGTGTAGAGCATTTATCAAGCAATAGCGAAATAGATTTAAAAGATGCTTTACGAAACGCAGCGCTTAACGTTGATGACGTGTCGGAAGTAAATATATCATTTGTAAAAGAAACCTCCTTAGACTGTTCTAAATCGCTTTTCAACAAGCGTGATAAATTGATAACTGAATTTTCAAATGTTAATGATGATTTTAAAAATTACTTAGAGGAATCAAAAGAAGAAAATCTCTTATTACGTTATCAATACCTTACCAATTTCATTGACAACACTAAAAGTGACAAGCTAAAATATTTATCGGATATAATTGGTTTTTCAGAAGTTACGAAGAAAAAAGAGGTGCTGAAAAAAAGTTGGAATTCGATAAAAACGGAAATTAAAAATCAAAATTTTGAAGCTCAAATAAATACTCAAAAAGGAGTTTTAATTGAAAAATTAGGAGCTGCAATTAGTCAAGAGGAAAACTTGTTTGAGGTTATTAATGAAAAAATAAAGCCTTTAAAAACAGGCATTGAGGTTAAAGAAATAAAGGATATTGATAAAGTTTTAACTCATTTAAAAAATGCTACAAATAATAAACTGAATAAGGAATTAGCATTTTTAGAAAAGTCAAATTCAGTAATAATTACGCTTAAGTCTGAAATAGAATTCATAAATACAGAATACGAAAAATACTATAATGAATTTGAAATAATTGCCAATGATGTTGAAAGCATTATGCAAACATTTTTAGGCGAATTACTGAAAACTGGAGATATGGTTTTATCTAAAAAATATCATAAGGATGAAAGTTGTCCGCTGTGTTTACAACCAAAAAGCATTGATGAACTTCGCTTAGAAATAGCTGAAAGGTTAAAAGAAATTAAAGAATCAACAAAGAAAAAAGCATCTTTTGATAAAGCGAAGCAATTAATCCAATCTATAACTGTTGAACGGATAAAAAGATTAGATACTATTTTTTCAGAAGCATTAATCGAATCAGAAGATTATAAATACATCAAAACAGGATTTGAAGATTTAAAAAAGAAAGTCAACGAGTTTCAAAAATCAAGTTTAGAGAAAGTTACTTCGGGTAATAAAATACCTAAAATCGATACAGTCAAATTAGAATTGACTGATTTTGAGTTTCAAGAAAAAATAGTCACAAGAATTAAGCAAATACAAGACATTTTCAAAAAAGACAATTCAGCAGTTCTATATTCAAATATTTCTGCTTCTAAGGATGCTTTTTTGAAAATTCAGCAATTTGATAAGCAGAAAGTAATACTTGAAAAACAACAAAAATCATTAGAGATTATTTACAATGAATTTGTAAAAAAGCAAAAGGAAGGACTTGAAAATTTCATTTCAACTTTTTCGGGTAAAATAAATGAATACTACCAGTATATGAATCCTGATGAACCATTTCAGGAAATCAAAATTGTAACTATTGGTGATGAAGACGAGCTAAATGGAATTACAATAGAATATAAATACAACGGCAATTGGGTTTCTCCTCCGCAAAAATATTTTAGTGAATCTCATCTGAATTGTTTTGGCATTTCATTCTTTTTAGCCTCTGTATATGCTTTTAATGAAAAAAATAAATTCATTGTTTTAGATGATGTAATTTCAAGTTTTGACTCCAACCATAGAAAGAAATTTGCGGAATTGATTTTTGAAAAATTTTCTAAATATCAAATCATTTTGCTTACTCACGAGGAAGATTGGTTTACAAACTTTGTAAGTCCATTGGCAAAAACTAAAAATTGGATTATAAATGAAATTAAATGGTCTGAGGATAAGGGAACTCATTTTGACGAAGAGCCAAACGACCTTAAAGAGAGAATTGAAAAATGTATTGCAGAAAGCAAAATAGATGATTTAGGAAACCCAATTCGTAGGTATTTAGAGTTTTCATTAAAAGAAATTGCATTTCATATTGAAGCTAAAGTGGCTTTTAACTATAACAACACAAATGAACACAGAATGCCACACGAATTAATAACTCGCATAAAATCAGAAATTAAAATTTGCAGTCCAGAGTTAAAAGACAAATTTCCGCTAATAGATAATATTCTTGCATCACCCATTTTAAATAACTTGTCTCACGCAAGTACATTTAATCCAAAAATTGGCGATTTAAGAGCATTTTGGAAAGACATTAAAGAACTTGAAGGAATGTTTATTTGTGGAAATGCTGAATGTAAAAGACCAATGGTATCACTTAAGAATTATGACACAGTTGCAAAGAAAATAAGGTGTGGAGGTTGTGGAGAAACAAAATATGAATGGAACAAGAAATAACGCCTACGCTAAAAGCCATACACATTTGCAATTCGCACGAGCCACCGCACCACCAAAAATTGCAAAAGAGTATGTCTTTGCCAACGCTGACCGACAAACAGAACGGAAGAACACCAGCTTGTAACAGCGTGTATGTGGCAATAGCGGGTGTAGTGGTAAATCGAAGGTCTGTACTTTTAAGAAACTTTGTGCTAAACGGAAAGGAAAGTGCTTCTAATCCGCTACTGCACATACACGCAAACCGTTGGCAACCATTTGAGAAAAACCGATGAACAAAACTACTATCGAATATTTAGACTTCGTTCTGTCTAAAATTACTGACATAAGTAATTTCATTGTTTGGAATATACTCAAAACAGAATCTGCCGACTTTGATTTTGACAACGCAACCGAAGATGATAAGCATTTAATGCTTGACGAATCTCGAAAAGTTGCAGATTTAGGAATAACGTATGGATACTTTATAAAAATATCACACGCTGAATTTCGACTAACGGACAAAGGAATTAAAGCAAAAGAACTCGGTGGACATTTAAAATACCAAAAGTCTGCTAAAAAAACACCTTTAAACACGTACCAAAAAATATATTTACCTTTTTTCATTCTTTTTGGCTTGCTTGGAATTTATAAAGTTTTTCAACCAACTGTTCCAGTTTCTGATTTTCATAAATTAAAGACTGATTTTGATACTCTAAATTCGAGATTTGATTCCATTGCAAAATCGACATCAAAACCCACATTAGAGCTGTTAAATGACACATCACAAACCAAAAATTTTCGCGATTTAAAAAACGACTGAATTTCATAATATTTTGAGTTTAAAAATTAATAAAAACGGTTGCCAACACCGTGTATAGCTCATTGCGGGGCAAGTGATTGACCCGAAAGTTTGCGATTTTTTGCTAACTTTACGACTTACTCGAAAGGTCTCGCTGTTTTATCCGCAACGAGCCATACACGGAGAACGTTGGTGCTCATATAAATTGACTTTCGGTTAAAAAGAATGATCTGATTTTTAATGGAAAAAATCACTCGAAAAACCGACCTCGATTGAATGAAAAAACTGACCGAATTTTGACTCGGAATAAATTGCCGAAATGAGGATTTTAGGTAACGGAAAAACTGAATTTACGCGCGGAACGAATTACCGAATTGAGAATTTTAGGTGAAAGGAAAACGAAATTTATGTTCGGAATGAATACACGAAACGCAGAATTTCACGATTCGAATTTGATTTTAGGTGAGCGACAGACCGAAAATCCGAGCCGAGAAAAAACTAAACGGAACGAAATTAGCCGGATTGAAAAACCTGACTAAAATCGAAAACCGGAACTGAATTT
>JAHJRE010000280.1 GCA_018831055.1 Bacteroidota bacterium | reverse complement strand
CAGGCTGTGATCGGCGTTCCCTACGACATCCCCACGCCCGGATGGGGCAGCGAAACCGTTAACTATCTGCGGCTCTACGTCGCCCGGCCCTCCACTGAGTTCGACATCAAGATTTTCAACCAGGGCGATTACTTCATGGCCGTGGAGCAAAAAATCGCCACGGAAAAAATCTCCAAAATTCTTTATCCCGCAGATACCGTAACTTCCGGCAAGGAGCTTCGCCTCACCCAGGAATATTTCCTGGTGGCCTGCGCCATAAGAGACATCATGCGGGAGTATCTGAAAGACCACCAAGGCTTCACCATGTTTCCGGACAAGGTGGCCATACAGCTCAACGACACCCACCCGTCCCTGGCCATAGCCGAGCTGATGCGGATTCTTATAGACGAGTATTGGCTGGAATGGGACGACGCCTGGGACATCACCTCAAAAACAGTGGCCTACACCAATCACACTCTTTTGCCCGAAGCCTTGGAAACATGGTCGGTGGGCCTTCTGGAGCACGTGCTCCCAAGGCATCTTCAGATAATATACGAAATCAACCGCCGCTTTCTGGACCGGGTGGTTAAAATCTGGCCCGGCGACATCGACCGTATGAATCGCATGAGCCTCATACAGGAGGGCGGGGAAAAAATGGCCAGAATGGCCAACCTTTCCATTGTTGGCTCCCATCATATAAACGGAGTTTCACGGCTCCATTCGGATTTGGTGAAGGATGCCCTGGTGCCGGATTTTTATGAGATGTGGCCGGAAAAATTCACCAACGTAACAAACGGAATAACCCCCAGGCGCTGGCTCGGACGCTCCAACCCGGGCCTTTGCGCACTTATTTCCGAAAACATTTCCGGTAACTTTCAGGCAGACCTGGACCAGTTGAAAAAATTGGAGCCTCTGGCGGATGATCCGGCTTTTTGCGAACAATATCTGCGCGTAAGAAGGGACAACAAGGAGCGCCTGGGAAAGATAATTTTCGAGACCGCTATGGTCACGGTGGACCCGGATTCCATTTTCGACATGCAGGCCAAGCGAATCCACGAGTACAAGCGACAGCTTCTTAACATACTTGCGGTTATGGCCGAGTATATCCTCCTGGTGGAGGACGGAATCGAGCCTCCGGCCCCCAAGACGGCCATTTTCGCGGGAAAGGCCGCACCGGGCTACCAGACCGCCAAGGACATCATAAAGCTCATCCACTCGGTGGGGGATGTCATCAACCGCGACAAGCGCACCAAGGGCCTTTTGAAGGTGGCCTTCCTGCCCGACTACCGGGTCACCCTGGCCGAGAAAATGGTGTGTGCGGCTGATTTAAGCCAGCAGATTTCCACCGCGGGCTACGAGGCGTCCGGCACCGGCAACATGAAATTCGCCCTTAACGGTGCCATCACCATAGGCACGCTGGACGGGGCCAACATAGAAATCAGCGAAGAGGTGGGCTTGGAGAACATCTATATCTTCGGCCTCACCACGCCCGAAATCGCCAAAATTTCGGAGGAAGGCTCCTACCGGCCCACGGCGCTCTACCACGCCGACCCGGTTTTGCGCAGAGCCCTGGACGCAGTGCGCGACGGCAGGTTCTCGCCCTCGGAACCCGCCCTTTTCAACTGGATATGCCCGTATCTTTTGAGCGACCGGGACAAGTACTTCCATCTTGCGGATTTCGCGTCCTACATGGCTGCCAGGAAAAAAGCTGGAACTGATTACACGGATAGGCTATTGTGGGGAAAATTGGGAATTTTGAACACTTCTCGCATGGGGTTCTTTTCCTCTGACCGGGCCATCCGGCAGTATGCGAAACATATTTGGAACATCGCTCCGGTACCTGCATGATTCCGGGCAGAGACTCAAGGGGAAGACATGAGGATTGAAAAAACCGAAAGCGGAAACGTGCTTATTCTGGAAATTATGGAAAAAAGCCTGGATGCCAGCGTTGCCGCGGATTTTCGAAACGCCATTGCGGACGAGATAGAGAACGGGCGCAAAAAAATCGTCCTGGACCTGTCTCACGTATCCTTCATGGACTCATCGGCCTTGGGAGCCATGGTTTCGGTGTTGAAGATCATGGGCCAGGGAGGGGAGCTGGTCATCTGCGGAGTGCGCCAGGCGGTCATGAGCGTTCTGGCCCTCACCCGCCTGGACCGTATATTCAAGATAGTGCCGGACCAGGAGCAGGCCTGCTACATCCTGGGGCCTATAATATAAGCTTCGAATTACTCCGGCAGCATCAGAAAAGCCCGGACAGAAGAGGCTGGGCCGCCAGTTGGCCGGTCATGTCATTAACGGCTGATTTGAAAACCTCCGCAACCACGTCGCCATCTCCGGT
>JAHJRE010000279.1 GCA_018831055.1 Bacteroidota bacterium | reverse complement strand
CTTCACGCCGGCCGGCCTCGTTGGCATGGGCTGCACGATCGCGGTGATCTATGGCGCTCGCCTGATGTTCAAGGGCCAGGCCATCGAGCAGATCCGCGTTGAAGACGCGCAGACCGGCGCCAACTTGGGCCGATGATCATGCACGACGCAATCGAGAAACAACTGATCGAGATCCGCACCACCGCCGGCGGCCTGGTGGCGCCGCTGGTGCGTGGCGCACTCATCATCGCGGTGGGCTTCATCGTTCTGCAGCTGGCGCGCTGTGATGCATCAAGAGAGCGTGATGCGTTCTGGCGCAAGCAGATCAAGGAACAATCGCGGCACGTCACCGACATCATCAAAGAGGCAGGCCGCACGCTGCCGGCGGCCGATCGCCAACGCCTCGAGGAATTGGAAAAGCAAAACGATGAGCAGAAAAACGAGCTCGAGGAGCTGCGCCGGCAGAGGGCATCATCGCCGCTTTCTGACCCTTGCAGCCGTTGCCTCATTCCTGCTGAGCGGCTGCGCGTCAAATAACGTTGTGGTCACGCCGTTGGCGCTGCCCGACATCGACGCCGGCCTGATGAAGCCTGAGCCAAACATCACGTGCCTGCCGCCTGGCAAAGACAAATACCCGGTTGAAGACCTCGAGGCCGCGCACGATTGCGAACGCAGCGGCCGCTTGCGCGCCCGCGGCCGGTTGCATGCCTTGCAGGCCTCAGAGCGTGAACGCCAGCGCGTTATCGCGGCCGCGATGCAGAACGGAAAAACTCCATGAACGAAGCACAAGCTAGAAGCGCATATAGTTCCAAGCTTTATTGGGCCGGTTTGGGCGTTCTCACCGGCGCATGTGTTGGCATGCCCGGTTATCTGCTGCACGGGCCGTTAGCGCCATCGCCTCACCGCGTGATTGGTGCCGACAACTTCACCACTTGGGTGCTTGGTTGGTGGACGCTGGCAGTCGTTATCGCCAATTACAAAAGTCGGCGCAGGTGGGTGTGGGCTGATCGGCAAGCTGATTTTGTTGCCACGGTGCTGTTGCTAGCCGCTCTGCCGGCGCATCGCGCGCTCTGGATGCCTTGGCGCATCATGCTCGAGCTCGAGAGCAGAGGAATTATTCAAAGCGGCTACGCCGCCCACTATCGCGATACATGGGCGCAGTTTTCAACAATTCCGCAAGGCATTTGGTGGGTGGCGTTCTGCCTCTTCGCGGCGCCGATTTATCGCAAGTGGTATGGTGCAAGTGGCTGGGTGTGGGCCGCGCTGATATTCATTTCCGCAACGTGGGTGGTTGGCTATCAAATGCCAGACTTTGTGCGGATTGTCATCGGGCTATGGTCAGGGGTTTCGCCATGAAAGCGCACCTCTTCGACCTACGGAGTTCCTACGATGCCAGAACAGAACGGCGGCCACGTTTTTGGCCTTGGCATGACGCTGGGGCGCATCGATCAGCGCCTCAGCGATATGCAGGGACAGTTGCGCCATCAGAGGCGTGCACTGCAAGCGATTTCAGATCAATTGCAGAGCACCTCATCTCGGATTACTGCCACCAGTGCCGCACCGGAAACCCTCACCAGCAAGCTCAACAAGGGCGACCTCAAATCGATCGCTCAGGTGATCGGCCTGGTGGTGGTGGTGGTGGTCACCAGCGTGGCGCAAGTCAATCTCGAGGCTCTGAAACAATGGCTGGAGGTTTTGTTGAAATGACCCCTCTTGACCAGATCAAATGGCTGCTTTTCGGCGCGGTGCTTTTCAATCTCGCCATCATATCCGCACGCATCGTTGCCGGCAGCTGAAGGCCTTAACGGTTTGAGTTCGGCCAGGCAGTGCCACCCCGCACCTGGCCGCCCCGCCCCACGCCCTGGCACCCTCTCCTGCCGGGCGTGGGGCACCCGTGCGGCCTTTGCCTCACTTGCCGCACCAGCCCTGCCGCCGGCTCTTGCCGTCATAGGCCCGCGCGTGGCCTTCCGCGATCAGCAATTCGCTGACATCGCGCCCGGCCACATAGAGCCGCGCCAACCCTCTCCCCCACTTTTCCCGACCCGCACCTCGCCGCACGCTGACCTCGCCTTCGCGCAGCACACCGATGAGGCGCGCGGCTGCGATCAAGCCGCGGTCACGCTCCTGCCCGCACTTGGCGTGGTAGATTTCGGGGGCGTCATAGCCCTGCAGGCGATAGCGCTTGCCGCCAATGTCAACGGTATCGCCATCAACCACGGTGATGGCCTCACCGGCGGCCGTCACCGCGCTTGGCGCCGACCTGAGCCGCCCGTCAGGCAGCGTGGCAAACACCGCCAGGCCACCCGCGCCGGCGGCCACGATCGGCAATAACGCCAACCTGACTTGGCTGCGTTTCTTGGGCGGTTTCTTGGGCGCTGCAAATCCCATCATTTGCTAACCCGTTGAAAATAATGGTCGGAGCGGGGAGATTCGAACTCCCGACCCCTTGCTCCCGAAGCAAGTGCGCTACCAGGCTGCGCTACGCTCCGATTTTTCCTTATTTACTGGCGCTTCCGGTGCCGACCCGCACCCGCGCCTAAGGTTCCCGCCG
>JAHJRE010000278.1 GCA_018831055.1 Bacteroidota bacterium | reverse complement strand
CCCCACGGCCCCCAGCCGGGCAGGACCGAGGCCTCGATCGGAGCCAAAGGCACCAATGAATATGCCGTTATGGTCGATACCTACACCCCGCTCTATCCGACCGTAAACGTCAGGGAGACCATCGATAAGGAATACGCCCGCTCCTGGCTGGAGAAGAAGTAGCCGACGGAGCCGCTGCAAATGGCTGATTCTGCTGGTCAACGGGGATGAAATTGACAATATTACCGGTTGACCAACGCGACCGATTATCAGCCATTTGGCAAAAGGATCAGTATATGATTTACATACCGGAATACGTCAAAGCGCTCCAGCCGTACAAGGCGGGCAAGCCGATTTGCGAACTACAGCGCGAAAAGGGGCTCAGCCGCATCATCAAGCTGGCTTCCAACGAAAACCCGCTCGGCCCGTCGCCCAAAGCGATGGAGGCGATCCGCGCCGCCGTAACCGACATCCATCGCTACCCCGATCCGGCGGCGTGGGAACTGGTGCAGGCGATCAGCCGCAAGTATAACATCCAACCGCAGCATATCGTGTGCGGCCACGGTACCGATGCCCTGCTCGGCTATGCTATCGGCGCCTTTTCCGAACCGGGCGACGAGCTCCTCACCTGCGAGGGGACCTTTATCGGGATTTATGTCAGCACCAAAAAGCAGGGGCGTATTTTACGCACCGTGCCGCTGAAAGACTACGGGTTTGATCTTGACGGCATCATCAAGGCGATCACGCCCAAGACCCGCATCATCTTTATCGCAAATCCGAACAATCCGACCGGCACGATGATCGGGAAGAAGGAGTTCGAGAGCTTTATGGAGCGGGTGCCGTCCGATGTTCTTGTTATTCTCGATGAAGCCTATTACACCTACGCCGGCATTTTTCCCGACTACCCCCAGGGCGTGTCGTACTGGTATGACAATATGGTCGTCACCCGCACGCTGTCGAAGGCCTACGGTCTCGGCGGACTGCGGGTCGGATTCGCGGTCGGCCCCGATCACGTTATCGAAGCCATTTTCAAAGTGCGTTACACGTTCGAACCGCATCATCTGGCGCAGGTGGCCGCCACGGCCGCGCTCGATGACGATGAATTCCTCGAACGTACGGTCAGGACTAACACCGCCTCGCTGGCCCGCATGAAGGCGCGTTTCGAGGCACTCGGCATAGAACAGGTAAGGACGGCGGCCAATTTCATTCTCGCACTCATGCCGTCGCAACAATTTGCCGCCGATTTCTATCTTCGTTGTCTCGATCAGGGTCTGATTCTCCGCCATGTTGCGTCCTATGGCGTGCCCAACGGCATCCGGATCAACTCCGGCACCGAGGAAGAAACGACTATCGCTCTCGACATTATCGAACAGGTCTGGCGCGAGCTGAACGCCGAAAACGGCCGCACGATTCCGGCCATTTCGAAAAAGGAAATGTCTCTATGAAGCTTGTATCATTTCGAACCGCCGACGATAATGAACGACTCGGATTGTATCACAACGAAAACGTCTACGATTTACACGACGGGGCCAAGGCGCTCGGGCTTTCGCTGCCGCCGACCATGAATGGGTTTCTGTGGCAGGGTGATAAGGCGATGGATCTCGCGCGCAAGGTGCAGGAAGCCGCCGCCGCCGACAAGATCAAGGCGCTCGATTCCAAGAACCTCACCATGCTCCCGCCGGTGCCTCATCCGGCAAGCTGCCGCGACGCATATGCGTTCCGTCAGCATGTCGCCACCGCGCGGCGCAATCGCGGCGTGGCGATGATTCCCGAATTCGACCAGTTCCCGATCTTTTATTTTACGAATCACAACGCCATCATTGGCGCGGGCGATCTTCTGGTTGAGGCCGACCATTTGCATAAACTCGACTTCGAACTCGAAGTGGCCGCCGTTATCGGGCGCAAGGGTCGCAATGTGCAATCCAAGGACGCCGACGCCTATATCGCCGGCTACACGATTATGAACGACTTTTCGGCTCGCGTCCTTCAGATGGAAGAGATGAAACTCAATCTCGGGCCGGCCAAGGGCAAGGATTTCGCCACGGCGATTGGGCCGTGGCTCGTCACGGTTGACGAACTCGCCGATCGTCGCATCAAGACCGAATTCGGCGATAAGTACGATCTCCGCATGACCGCCTGCCACAACGACAACCATATCTCCGATGGCAACATGAAGGATATGAACTGGACCTTCGCCGAGATCATCGAACGCTGCGCTTATGGCGCCGACATTTTCCCCGGCGACGTCATCGGCTCCGGTACGGTCGGCACCGGCTGCTATCTCGAACTGAACGGCAGCTGGTCGTTGGAGGCCAAGGAACGTCGCGAGGAGTTCACGCCGGTCTGGCTTGAAGACGGCGACACGATCGAATTGGGGATAGAAGGACTCGGCAGCCTGCGCAATCGGATTGTCCGCAACAAACAGGACTACTCGATTCTGGCGAAGAAGAAGTTGGTGGAGGAGCCGGTATCATGACTCCGCGCGGCCCAAAAGTGAAACTGCACTTCGAACCGAAGGATATTCCGATCCAACAAGTGCACCAGTACTTGTTAGGCGGAGTTCAGCCGCGTCCGATTGCACTGGTGTCGACACTCTCGGCCGAAGGTTATCCGAACCTCTCCCCCTTTTCGTTTTTTAACGCGTTCGGCGCCAACCCGCCGATTGTCGCTTTCTCCCCCTCGCGTCGGGGCCGCGACGGCACCGTCAAGGACACCTATAACAACCTTGTAGCGACAAAAGAGTGTGTCATTCAGGCAGTCCCGTTTGCGATGGTGCAGCAGGTCTCGCTCGCGTCGACCGAGTATCCCGCCGGTGTCGATGAGTTTGTCAAGGCGGGGTTTACGCCTGAGCCGTCCGACCTGGTCAAACCGGCCCGAGTGAAAGAGTCGCCGTTCCAAATGGAGTGTATCCTCAAGCAGATGGTCGATCTCGGCGGTCTGCCGGCATCGGGTAATCTCGCAATCTGCGAGGTGGTCAAGTTCCATATCGCCGAGGACATCATTGTCGACAACATCATTCACCCCGACTTGATCGATCTGGTTGGCCGCCAGAGCGCCAATTACTACACCCGCGCCAGCGGCGACTCGGTTTTCGAGGTCGCCAAGCCGCTCGCCCGCACCGGTATCGGCTTTGACAATCTTCCCAAGTTTATCGTGCACTCTCATATTCTCAGCGCCAATAACCTCGCGCAACTCGCCAACTCCGAACAGATCCCCGACGCGAACCAAGCCCGCAAAGAAGTCGAAACGCTT
>JAHJRE010000277.1 GCA_018831055.1 Bacteroidota bacterium | reverse complement strand
TCAAACCCCATCGGCTGCCCCCGGTAGACAAAATAGCTGGTCGAACTGTAGGTGGTGATCGCCCGAAGCGTGTCCCGCTGCCTGATTTCGGTCAAATCGACCGACACCCGGTCGACTTTTTCACGCTCGCTCGTGCACGATCCGAGCAAAAGCAGTCCGCCCGCGATCAATCCAAGCGCTATCGCCCGAATCGCGCGATAACGGCGCAACGGCGGCAAATCCGGTCGATCGGGGTTGGTGACAGCGATTTCAGTCATGCACGATTTATTAATGGTTTGCAGATTATGCTGGAGGGAAGCTAACCGATGGCTGAAACCGGAGCAAGCGATATGTGGCTATTGGTCGACGCGGTCAGTGCGCCCGAAGTCCGGCGATTTTGACGGCGCCGCGATGATACCCGCCCGGGAACAGCGTCTGGCATTCGTCGAGACTGACGCTGTTGGCCTCGCAGGTCTGGTAGATTGTCGGAACCGCACCCAACTCGGCGTAGACTTTTCGCAGGTACCGGACGATTTGCCAGTGGCGTTCGCTCAAGTTGCCGGGGATGCCCAGTTCGTAGGCCTTGTGGACAGCGAAGTTTTCATCCCAATCCTCGGGGTTAAGCAGGAAACCCTGTTCGTCGGTCTCGTAGGTCTTTTTGTCGTAGGTGTTGGTATGGTGAGCGATATCGCCCTCAAGCCACATATGCTGCAAGTAACCTTCGCGGTAAGTGACCCCGGCCAGTTTGCAGGCGCCACGGAGCCAGCCGGCGGGAAACAACTTCTTGAGATCGCCCAGCCCGATATAGTTGTTTTTGCAGGCGACATAAATCAACGGGCACTGGTTGATGTGATGGAACGTGTTGCGGATAAAATAAATCATCGCCCAGTGGGTCTCGCTCAAGCCGTCATCAATACCGACCTCGGGCGCCATCACCCGGGCGAATTCCTCGTCCCACTCTTCCGGATCGAGCAAAAACCCCCGGTCATCGACCGTATAATGTCTGTCCTTGCCGACAACTGTTCTCATAATCGCGCTGCACTGCCTCAAAGAGCCGGTCGATTGTCGTAACGGGTCATGCCGTTGGCTTGATCGGAGCCGACCATGGTTGAGACCATATGAGAAAATCTTCACATGGCCTAACCACAAAAGTAAGCGAAAAGGGTGATTCTTGCAATGCTTTTATCGGGTTTCTTTACTGGTCAATATCGACCGCGACGGCTCCCTTTGAAACTTCAACCAGGACCTCATCGGCCGCCAGATCAAAGCTGCGCTCGACTTTATCTCCTTGTGCAGCAAGGCTGATACTGCGCGTTTCGGGTCCCCCGCCACGGGCCGGATCGACCGGACTGCCACCGCTGAAAAAGGTCAGGAGACAGGCCGACTCGCCGACGGCAGTATTAATCAGACGGACAACCGCAACTCGTTTCGGGTCAATCGGGAGACGAAGTTTGGTGCCTTCTTTGATTATGCGCGGCGCGGGAGCATCCGGTGAGACCGGCGGCTTGGGCCTTTCCCGCTCGCTAAAACCGGCCGGCACGACAAATAAAGAGTCGTCCTGCGGCCGTTCCAGAACATTCACCAGCTCCATATACGACGATGTATCCACGCCGTTCTGGATACGAATCGGGTAAGCGAGATCACGCGAGATCCAGACTTCCAGACGCGGTTCGTTGTTGCGCAGATAGTAGTACCGGTCACAGACCAGCCCATGAAGCGTTTCCTCCCCCTGATAGTTCTTGATCACACCGAGAGACTCGATCATGCGGGCGGTCTGAATCAGGTCGGTCTTGATAATCTGGGGATTGGTCACGGGCAGGCGCATATACTGCCGCGCCGCCGTATTTACGACCAGGGCTGAATCGACTTTTTGGTCGACAATCACATATATCCCCGGACCGCCGTGGTTCATGTCGATTCGGTAGACCAAATCGCGGGCAAAGAACTTACCCTCCATGGCATTGCCCTGCTGGACCATCCGAATATCGGCATCAAACTGAGCGGCGCCGACCGCCGTGCCGAAAACAACAACAAAAGCAAGAATCGTCAGTATCTTTGAGGTCATGGAATTATCTCCTAAGCCTGGATATGCGTCTCCAATTGATACACCTGAAAGGTAGTCTGGTCTCCGAATGAGGCCATGTCAACGCAAAAAAGCCGGTCCCCCCCCCTCCGCCGCCAAATTGTCGCAAATCGGTCGCCGGCGACTCCAGCCAAGCCCCCGGCGCCATCAAACCTGCTCTCGATTTCTGAGAAACCTGCTCCCACCCCTGCCGTATACATGGGTATCCTGCCCCGCAACCGATCACCCCACGTCGGTCTCGGGTGCAATCTGTGACACTTCACCAGTTCGACGCCAGGACATAGAAAAACAGGTTTGCGGCCAAACCAATTAACGGCCGCCGGTGGAATCCCGGCGACATATAACGGTGCCATACATGGAAGATTGTCCGGACAGGGAGATGATCAGGCGCTGCCGCAACGGCGACCGGAACGCTTTCGACCAGCTAATAGACAAGTATCAACCGGTTGTGCTGGGCACGGTCCGAAAGATGGTGCTCGATCCCGAAGATGCCCGCGACATCGTCCAAAACGTGTTCCTCAAAGCATACGAAAACCTCGATTCATTCCGCACCGAAATGCGCTTTTTCAGTTGGCTCTATCGTATTGCCATAAATGAGACCATCAACTTTATCGAGAGCAGCAAACACCGGACCAGAATCGAGGACGAAACGCCGTCGGCATCGCAGACCCCCGAACATGAGTTTGACCGCGCGCAACTGTTCCTCAAAATCGAGGCTGCCCTCGCCCAACTTCACCCCCGAACAAGAGCACTCGTAGTGCTTCGCCACTACGCCGACCTGTCCTATCGTGAACTCGGCTTCATCTTCGACACTCCCGAACAGACGATTAAATCGCGCCTCTACGGCGCCCGCCGGGTGCTCGCCCGAAATCTGCACGAACACGGAGTTTCACGCGAAGACCTCAGCCGCACCGCCGGCTGACCGACCTCCCACCCTCCTCGGCGACTTCTCGGCTCCCTGAACTCTCGTCCCGCTCCCTATTTCGCTCCTAAAATGAAACTTCTGCCAACTTCTCCGGCGCCGGGCTGTATTTCGGTTAGACCGATGCAATTGAATAACGAAAGAACCATAATATAGTCGGAGGAACGGATCATGATCGCAAACATAGATTCCAACAGGACGCGACGAAGTCTCACCCGTTCGGCAGGATTGCTCTGTATCGCAGCCGCGCTCGTGTTGACGATGGTCGCTTTTCCAGCCGAAGTTGCGGCAAAATCGTCAGCGGGGGCAAGTGTCGCCACCGGGGCCGACCAGTCCGTGAAAGCGGCGCCGGTGTTCCGTCTGGCCTCGTTCATGTTCAATGTTTGGATTGCCCCGCACATTTCGGTGGGCGACACAAATACGGCCACTGCTCCGATGGGGACTTTCCCTGGGATTATCGATGAACCACAGCCGCCTGCGGTAACCGGGCCGGCGCAGCAATCGACCAAATTTGAAACGGAAAATCGGAATTGACAAAGAGCGGGGATTGAGATGACAATCCCGTTGGGGAGATCTGTCGGGTGAGCGACAGATTCTCCTCAACTCGTTTTACCGGCCGCCACGCGGGACGAGCAACGCGGACCTCACTGTGGCGCGAATCTCGCCTGAACGAGTTTCTCCTCATACCACTCCAAGGGCAACGGCCTGTCGCACTCCAGGGCGGCAGGCCGTCGTTACTTTTACGGAGACGAGCGAGATTCTATTTCTTTTTCTTAG
>JAHJRE010000276.1 GCA_018831055.1 Bacteroidota bacterium | reverse complement strand
GCGGCGCAAGTCGCCATCGGTGAAGATCCCCGCCACCCGGCCATCGGCATCGGTCATGACCACGCAGCCGAGGCGTTTGCCGGTCATCTGGAGGATCATTTCCGACATGGAGGCGCCGGATTGGACAATCGGGATCTCGTCGCCGGAATGGTGAACCTCGCTGACCCGTTTGAGCAGTCGCATGCCAAGGAATCCGCCGGGGTGGAGCTGGGCGAAATCGTCGGTGGTGAAATTGCGGGCTTTCAGCAGCGCCACCGCCAGGGCATCGCCCATGACCAGGGCGGCAGTTGAGGACGATGTCGGCACGAGGTTGTTGGGGCAAGCTTCCTTTTCGACCGTGCAATCAAGGACGATATCCGACCGTTGGGCCATCTCGGATTCGAGTGTGCCGGCGAGACAGATGATCCGAATATTAAGGCGCTTGGCGGCGATCAGGATCAGTTCCGATTCTCCCAGCCGCCCCGACTTGGAAATCACCATGAGCAGATCATCACGCTGCACCAGTCCGATATCACCGTGCATGGCCTCGGCCGGATGCAGGAAGATGGCGGCGATACCGGTGGAATTAAACGTCGCTACGATCTTTTTCCCGATCAGGCCCGATTTCCCCATCCCCGAGACGATCACCCGACCATTGCAATCGAGAATTGCCTGGACGGCCTGGTTGAAGCTGTTGTCGAGCCGGTCGGCCATCGCGCTGACCGCGTCGGCTTCAGCCCGGATAGTGTCACGAGCGTATTTCAGCAGGTCGTCGTTCATGCCAGCAGACTCTTTGGATCGGTTTCAATCGCCTCGAAATAGCAGTCGAGCACTTCCCGCACCGCACCATATCCCCCCCGGCCGAGCGTGACGTAGTCGACCGTGTCAATCAGTTCGGGGTTCGAGTCGGCGACTGCAATCGAGAGGCCGACTTTCCTGGCCAGACTGATATCGAGAATCTCGTTCCCGACAAAGGCCACGTCGGCCATGTCCAGCTCCAGTTCCTCCAGTAGCGGCTCGATCTGTTTGACCTTGTCTTTCATGCCTTGCAGCACATGACGTACGCCGAGATCTTTCATGCGGGTGTCGGTGGCCGGTGAGTAGCGTCCCGAAACGATAGCGATTTCCAGCCCGGCCCGCATGCCGAGCACGATCATGAGGCCATCGGATATGTTAAATCGTTTCAATTCAAGGCCGTCGGGACCAAAAAAGATGGTGTCATCGGTCAGGACACCGTCGACATCAAGCGCCAGCAGTTTGATATCTTTGAGACGTGCGATAAACTGGTCGCGAGTTAGTACGGTCTTTGCCATCGTGCTATACCCCTGCTTTCCGAATGGCCATTACGTTTTGAAGAAGCTCCTCCATGCGGTCAAGCGGGAGCATGGAGCCGGAATCGGAAAGAGCCGCAGCCGGATTCGGGTGGGTCTCCACAAAGAGACCGTTGACCCCCACAGCAACCGCCGCGCGGGCCATCGGGATCACGAACTCCGGTTGGCCGCCGGAGACGCTGCCGGCGCCGCTTGGGAGCTGGAGCGAATGGGTTGCATCGAAAACGGTCAGGCCATACTGCTTCATGATAAGGAGCGAGCGGAAATCGACGACGAGATTGTGATAGCCGAAACTGCTACCCCGCTCCGTCAGCATGACTTTGGCGGCGCCGGTTTTTTTGACCGCATGCTGCATATCATCGGGCGCGAGAAACTGCCCCTTCTTGATATTGACCCAGCGGCCGGTACGTCCGGCGGCAGCGAGCAGCTCGGTCTGGCGCGAGAGAAACGCCGGAATTTGCAGGATATCGGCGACTTTGGCGACCGCTTCTATTTCGGTCGTCTCGTGGATGTCGGTCAGGATCGGCAGGTTCAGGTCATTGCGGATCTTCAAGAGGATCGCCAGACCCTCGTCAAAACCGGGACCGGTGTAGGACGACGCCGAGGTGCGGTTGGCCTTTCGATACGAAGCCTTGAAGATGTACGGGATGTCATGTTGAGCACAGAGCTTCGCGACGGCGTTGGCGACTTCGAAGCAGATTTCTTCCGATTCGATTACGCACGGTCCGGCTATCAGGAAAAAGTCACCGGCGGCGATTCGCTTGAGAACGGTTTCGATCATGAGACTGAATATATGCTTCGAACACCTAAAAACCAGTGATAATTGGCGACCCGGTCAGCGTGATGAATATCGCAAGTGCCATCGAACCGTATCGCCGGGAACGACTTGATACTTGTCGGCGGCAACCATCGGAAGGCTGTCGTTGACCGAAAAGACCCAGTACGCCCCGCCGCCGCTCTCGATCGAGTCGATTGCCTGGACAAAGACGCCCAGCGCGGTTGCCTTTGATTTCACGCTGTGCGATTCCTGCAGAACTGAAAACGCATCAACCGTGTCGGAGGCGACAATCGTGATCACGATACTGTCGGACGGGGCGGCAGCGACGGCCGCCGAGTCGATTGGCGGCGTGTTGGTTTTTTGGTCGCTGCCGCCGGAACAGCCGAAACCGATCATCACTGTTAACGTAAAGAACAGAGTCAGTGGCGTGCTAAGTTTTTGCATCCGGCTTCCTTTCCTGTACAGGTAGTGCGTTTTACGTGGCCCCGACATAGTTGTTGCGGACGGCCGCTAGAACTGAATACTTTGGCACAGAGCCGGTAATCAATATAAAGTGGGAGGCTTCCTTGGACTATGGTGAAATCATAAATTCCGCATTTCGGCTGAGTTGGCGGAAGAAGTCGCTGTGGATATTCGGTTTGTTTGCGTTTGGTATGGCCTATCCGTCGCTCGACTGGGAGGAGCACTTTGATTTCTCAAAATTCGACTCGTTCGGGTTCGACCAGCTCAATCTTGATGGCAACCTTGCGGCTCTGTTCACCTTGGTCGGTCTGCTGGTTGCCTTGATGGTGATCATCCATGTTTTGCTCAATGCCATCTCGACTCCGGCGCTGGTGGATGCCGTCAACCGGATCACACGCGGCGGCCAATACCGATTCAAGACATCGCTGCAAACCGGCATCCAATACATGTGGCGTACGCTCGCTCTGATGATCCTGG
>JAHJRE010000275.1 GCA_018831055.1 Bacteroidota bacterium | reverse complement strand
CGTCCGTGACCATCTCATCGGTAGCTCCACCGATCCCGACAAAGGCGCCGTCGCCTTCGAGCCGCGTCAGTTTCACCGTGGCCCCGCCGATCGCATCGTTGTCGATGTTTTCGACCTGAAATTCGAGCACCGGGTTGCTGATGAAACTCCCCATCGACCCGGCATAATACAGACCATTAAGCGCAACGATATGATCCGGCTGCACGGCGTATTCCGTAAAATGAAGTTCGGTCAGAATTGTGTCTCCGGCCGACGGTGCATAGGCGTAGCCGAGCAGACCCCACTGCAAGTAGCGGAACTCGACCGTATCGGTAACGACCGTATTGACATAGTCCGGAGTGCCGAACCGCGTGCGCAGTTCCGCGATGGTCGATCCGATCCCGATCGGGTTCACGCCGGTGGTGGTCCCGGTATAGACGGTGTTGACAATCACACCGTAGACGCTTGAGGTATCATACAAAACGCCGTTGCGATCGAGATCATAAATCATGACAACGACACCGAGGGTGCTTTCATAATTGACATAGATAATCGTATTGTTCGGTGGCGGAATAATATCGACCGACACCGGATCGCCCAGCCAGGACCGCACTTCGCTCCATTGGTCGTCAAACCCGGCATAGCTTGCCTGCCCGTGAATTCCGGGATAGATGGCATCGGTCCGAAAAAGCACGGTCGCCGTGTCAACATCGGGAACGATCAGTTGCAGCGCCGCAAACGGCTTGACCCCGGAAAAATTATAGGTCAGGGTGGCCACTCCGGAAGCATCGGTGGTGACATTCGCGGGAAACCCGGAACCGTCGCCGCTGATCAGACTGACCTGAATCGGCGCACCGATCACACGGTCACCGTTGACATCCGTGAGCGCGAACTGCGGCGCTTTGTTGAGGGAATCGCTCCCCATGGCCCCCTTGAACAGAAGCCCGTTGAGCGGCACGATGGTATTTCCGGGTAGTTTCGGCGGATCGGTGCCTTTGTCGCCGCAGCCGCCGCAACCGGCCATGACAATCAAGGCGGCAAACACAAGTATCCACAGGGTACGAGGTGTCGTCATGTAATCTCCACAGTCGGTTTGCGTAATTGTGATCGGAGCGCTCGACCGGCTCCCGAACTTCTACCGGAACCAGTAGCGCAGCCCCCCACCTATCTGGAGATACTGCGGCCGGTTGTCGGATGCAAATAAATTGTAGCTGTTGGCCGAGGCCAGCGTCACGAACGACCCCTTGTTCGGCCCCTCGAATACTTTGAAATCGGCGCCGAAATTGACGCTTCCGGCGACCTTAATCTTGGAATCCGAGTCATAGCCTTTTTCGTGGTAAACAACCAGTCCGGCCTGGAAACCGGCGCCGGCATAAGGCGAAAAGACGTTTTCGCTCAGATCGAGCAGGTAAGCATTTACCTCAAAATTGAGGTCGTAAGTTCGATAGGTCAGTTTTCCAACTCCCTGGCTTTCCATTTCCAGAACCCGGGCGTCGATTATGTCGTGATTGGTATAGCGGAAACCGACCAAGTATTGAAAGCGCCGGTTGACGATTGAGCCGTAGTCGACTCCAAAATAGAAGGTCTCATTGAACATGCTGTCGGCATCCCACAAATACGGGCGACCGGACGTATCCTCCCACCGAAACAAGCCGACTTCACTGTATTCCCCGTGAGGAATCGCGTAGCCGCCGTAGAAATTGAGCAGGTTATACCGGGCCGGGACACGTCGAATAGCCGCCTCGGATACAGTAGCGGCGCCCAAAACCATCGCCAGAAAGGCGATAACGCATACTAATCTTGTCTTCATGGTCGTCCTCGCAGAATATCTCTCACCGGGGGCCTGTGACTGGCGCGGAATCGCGCCGTCCTGTCTCCATCCCTTGTACATCCAATCGGTCGATTTGACCACCGAAATTATCCTTAAGTCGTTCGCGGAAAATATAATTAGGCGTTGCCCCCCTGCCAAGAGCAATTATATTCCCTCTTGATTGGTCGATCATAGTATCGGCCGGACGTAAACGCAAGAATGCAGTTGCAGGACAGGTTTAAATGCCTTCAGCCAAAATTATCATAATAGGCGCGGGAGTGATGGGTCAGGGTATCGCCGAGGCCATCGCCACGCAGGGCACCGAGGTCACGCTGGTCGACAAAACGACGCGGCTGGCCGAACGCGGTGTCCAGGGAATCAAAGAAGCAATCGACCGCGAAATCGGCAAATGGGGTCTCACCGAATCGGATAAACGGGCAATCATGGCCCGCATCTACCCGTCATCGGACCTCTCCATGGCCGACCATGCCGAAATCGTCCTTGAGGCGATTCCTGAGGATCTCGCGATGAAGCGCGACCTTTTCGAGAAACTCGATACGATCTGCCAGCCCGATGCGCTTCTGATCACGAATACCGGCACTATCTCCGTTTCGGAAATCGCGGCCGTAACCGAGCGGCCCGAGAAGATTATCGGCATGCACTTCCTCAATCCGGTCACGAAAATTCCGGTGGTCGAGATTGTCAAAGGCTTTCACACCGATGCGGAGACGTTTGCCAAGGCTGTTGAATTTGCCCGTCTGCTCGACAAAGAACACATCACGGTCAACGAGTATCCCGGCTATGTGACAACCCGCATTATCGTGCCGCTCCTGAATGAGGCGATGCATGTCCTGAT
>JAHJRE010000274.1 GCA_018831055.1 Bacteroidota bacterium | reverse complement strand
GGCCGCACCCCAGACCATCGTAGCGTAAAGCCAGCACCTCGGCCTTTTCGGGTGTGCGGTTCGCAAAGTAGAACCGCCCGTGCGCCTCGCGACCGAGATTAGCCGCCGCCAGCGAAATCATCTGGTTGACCCCGACAAACAGCACCGACGGTTCAGACAGCTCGCCCTGCCGGGCGCGCAACAGTTCCATCGCCGCCGAGCTGACCGAACAGGCCCCTTTGCCCATTTCAGTATCGGTACGGATCTGCTTGCCGACCCGAAATGCCTGATGGAACAGGCGGTGAATCACCTTGCCGGCCGCCTTGACACTGCAAGCGGCGCTGTAGGCATCCTTGACCTGGCCGAACACCTGATTCTCGCCGAGCACCATCGAGTCCAGACCGCCGACAACCCGGAACAAGTGTTCGGCTGCCTCGCGGTCGTAACTCCGGTAGAACTTACTATCCAGGGGCGAAATGTCAAGCTCGCGATACACCCGGAAAAACTTTGAGACAACCGCGAACGGGTCGGTGCGGCGCGATGCCACAAAATAGAATTCGGTCCGGTTGCAGGTCGAAATGATCACCGATTCGGCCACTTCCGGCAATTCCGCAAAGGCAGCATCCACCGTGGCCAACTCTTCCCGACCGAATCCGAGCGGCTCCCGTTCCTCGACTGTCGTGAACGTATGATTTGTGCCGCAGACAAATATTCTCCAACCGCCGGCCGCCATGTTACGTCCCCCCCATCGCGGTCGTGCCGCCGCCAACGACACGTATTTTCTCGAAGCCGTGGCTCTGAAGTAACAGGGCCGCCTGATAGGCGCGCGGGCCACGCCGGCAGACGATAAAAATCTCGCTGCCTCGGTCGATTTCATTCAGGCGGCCGCGAAGTTCCGCCAGAGGAATCCGAACCTGCCTGAGTTTTGGATCGATATCGAGCGGCGAAGCCTCAATTTCATCCACCTCACGAACATCGAGCCAGAGTGCGCCGTTCGGGGCGCTTGATCGCGCCTGCGCCGCGCAGACAAACGATGTTCCCCGCTCCTGGGCCAGCGCCATCGCGGCCAGGTGATGAAGCGGATCGAGAGCTTCGGAAAACGGCGGTGCATAAGCATGTTCGTGATCGAGCAGGTCCGCGACTGTCGCCTGCCGCTGCAACAGCGACGAGAAGACATCAAGCCGACGACAAACATCACCCGCGCCGACCGCCTGCAATCCGAGCAGATGCATCGTCGTCGGATCGTACACAAGCTTGACAACAATCGACGCGTGCTCGGGGTAGTAATCCGGGCGATCGGAAAAAGCTCCCCACACGGCGCGCGAATTGATTCCGGCCGCCATCGCCGCCCGTTCGGACAAACCAACCGCGCCCGCGTTTGAATCAAAGACTTTCACAACGAAGGAACCAACTACTCCGGCGAATCGGGTGTCGTGCCCCGCGATAGCCTCCGCGATAACGCGGCCGTGGCGATTGGCCAGCGAACCCATCGGCAAATACATGGGTTGATCGGTGATCAAGTTGCGCGATTCGACACAGTCGCCCCCGGCGAAAATATCCGGGTCCGAGGTCCGCATCTGCTGATCGACCGCAATCGCTCCGGTCGGGCCGATAGTGAGTCCGCACTCGGCCGCCAAACGTACCTCCGGCGTAACGCCGACACACAAAAAGATGTAGTCGGCTTCAATGGTTTGTGCGGCACCGTCGGCGTCAAAATTGATGACGGCGCGGCCGTCTGCGTTGGTAACCTTCGATACTCGCGCTCCGGTCGTGACTGTCACGCCCTGCCGTTTCATTTCGTCCTGGACGAGAAGCGCCATTTCGGCATCGAGCGCGTATGGTAACAGGCGCCGTTCCGCTTCGAGCAAAGTCGTCTCGATACCCCACAGACTCGCGGCCGCCTCAGCCAGTTCGCATCCGATAAACCCGCCGCCGATGATAACAGCCGAGCCTACTTTGCCCTGCTCGGCCAGGCGCCGAAAAGCGATAGCATCCGCGGGCCGCGTGAAGTGGCGAATGAATTCGCATTCGTCGCATTCAAACGGCGGCTTTTTCGGTCTGGCGCCGGTGGCGAGTACCAATTTGTCGTAACTGTGGTCGCCGGTCTTGCCGGTGCGCCGGTCGCGAATCATCACCCGCTTCCCCTCGCGGTCGATCGAGGTCACTTCGGTGTTTGTGCGAACGGTAAAACCCTTGGCCGTGTCGAAAAACTGCGGCGTCCGCTCGCTACCCCAACCGGTCTTGGTGAGTTCCTCAAACGCCGCTATGTCGCCCGAGGCAAAGTACGGCATGCCGCACGAACCATAGGAGATCTGCTCTCCCTGCTCGAAAAGCGTGATCGCCCACTCCGAGCGCCGACGCGCCAGCGTGGCGGCGGCTTTTGGTCCGGCGGCGCCTCCGCCGACAACGACGACGTGTGAACTCCTGGTCATTCCGATTGGTCCTTACACGGTACAGGGGTTGTTGTGCACAACCCCT
>JAHJRE010000273.1 GCA_018831055.1 Bacteroidota bacterium | reverse complement strand
TTGGTGCAATTGATAAAGGGGTAGCGGTAGCGGCGGTCACCGGGATCGAACAGCTCGCGAACGCAATCGTCGCAAACGGCGCTGTCGGGCGGGATCAGCGTGGCGGCCACGGCGGCGGCGCGGCTGGCTGTAATGGTAAAGCCGATTTCGCCCGATGGCTCCATGTCGACCGTATCACACCGATCTATTTTGGCCAGTGGCGGGGGAGATTCGGTCAGGTGCTTGCGAAACTGAGTGATTGAGTCACGCGGCCCCTCTATTTCAATCGTCACGCCGGCCGTGTCGTTGGTGACAAATCCGGCCAGCTCGGAGTTGGTTGCGAGGCGGTAAACGAACGGCCGAAAGCCGACCCCCTGCACGATACCGTTGATCGTTATACGCTGTCGTTGTAGCGGTGAGTCTGACATCAATGATTTCCGTCCTGCGTGAGTAGGGCCGACAACAGCTTAGCCGCGCCCCTGCTTTTTGGCGGCCACCAGCCGTCGGAGCCAGTCAAACCAATTGTCGAGACCTTCACCGCTACGGCACGACATATCGAACATTGTCAGGTTGCCGTTAATAGTGAGTGCGTTTTCTTTCACTCGCTCCATCGAGAAGTCGCATAATGCCAGCAGGTCGATCTTGTTGATTACCATCGCCGATGAACGCCGGAACATGCCGGGATACTTGAGCGGCTTGTCGTCCCCCTCGGTAACACTGATAAGGACCACCTTCATATCCTCGCCGAGATCGTAACTCGAAGGACAAACGAGGTTGCCGACATTTTCAATAAACAACAGATCTAGCTCCGCCGGATCCAGTTCGTCCGTTACTTTCGTCACCATGCGGGCATCGAGATGACAGGCGCCGCCGGTAATAATCGGCCGCACAATTTTTCCGCCGGCTCTTGCCAATCGGTGGGCGTCGTTCTCGGTTTGCACGTCGCCGGCGATCATTGCAATTCGCATCTCGCTGTTCAGGGTCGCCAGCGTCTTTTCCAACAGGCTCGTTTTGCCCGAGCCGGGTGAGCTCACGAGATTCAACGCGACTACCCTGTGCGCAGTCAAACGCTGTCGCAATTCACCGGCCAGTCGGTCGTTCTCGGAAAGGACCTTCTCTTTTACATCGACCCGTTCCGTCATCTCAGTCGTCTCCCGCGCCGGTCACTCCGGTGCTTCATCGGTGTCGTCGTCAACCTCAAAATAGGCAATATCCAGTTCGTCCCCTTGCGACATTTTGATATCCCGCCCGTGACAATGCGGACAGACAAACACAAACCCCTCAACCGTGAATTTCCCGCCGCAATCGCGGCACTCGCCCCGGATCGGCACCGACTCGATTTCGAGAATAGTCGCCTCCAGTGGAGTCCCCTTGGCAATCGCTGCAAACCCAAATGTGAGAGCATCGGGAACGATATCGGTCAGCGCTCCGATTCGCAAACCAATGCGGCTCACTGATCGGTAACCGTTGCGCTCCATCGCCTCGCAAACAGTCCTGTAAATCGATTCGGCGATAGCTAGTTCGTGCATGGCGCCTTTCGCTTCCCTTGTTACCCGTCACTATGATGCCAATATACAGCCTACGGTCAATCAGCGCCTCTTGTTTGTGCCACGAAACAATGATTAACTCTGTGCGAGACTCAAAAATAACGAGCCGGGGCGCGATTGGCGAGAAGCTGCCCCGATCGGCCTTCGGGAATCACTCTTGCCGGGTGTGAATCAACTTTGGGTAGCGCCCGGCATACCAGCGGTCGATTTCTTCGATCTGGCTATTGGTCAACCGATACATCCGACACACCAATTGCTCGATTGCGTCCTGTTCGCGCCCGATATCGGCGCCCGGCCGATTGCACCGTTGTTTGTCAATAATCGTCATAACGAGCCGGCTGATTTGCTCCGCCGGTTGGCCGTTTGGATGGGGAAGGGGTACCTGGCGGATATCGTCTACCTGCGTGCTGACAGTATGATTTGCGATCGCCTTGATAAAAAACCGGACTGGCTTCGAACAAAGCAGTCCCAGCAGAAAATAGCGGTCTAGTTCTCCGGTGAGAATCCGCGAGCCCTTGACGTCAAACACGCCCTTACCGCTCAGACGGAACGTAGGTGAATAGAAGCCGACATCCGACCAGGTGAGTCCCGGTACAAAATAGCAATCGGCATTTTGGAATC
>JAHJRE010000272.1 GCA_018831055.1 Bacteroidota bacterium | reverse complement strand
TTGCCGGCTGCCGCAAGCTGGGGTTCTATCGCGCCGACCCAGTCACCGCCGGAGTTGCCGAAGATGTCGGTGCAATAAAGATGCGGCCGGGCGGCGTAGTCGTGGTCGTACAAATGATTGAAGGCAATGTCGCCGGTGTTGAAGGCAAGAACACACCGTTCAAATTGCGGACTGGCATCGCTGCTTGCCGATACGGCCCCGATGTAGCCATCGTTGTCGACCATTGTGCAGTTGATAAATTCGGGCGAGGCGCCATAGTAGGAGGCGACGGCACCACCAAAGTTGGCTGAGTTGTCGACAAAGAGACAGTTTTCGATAATCGGGTGCGACTGACCGGTGACTACCAGACCGCCTCCGTACAGGGCATGGTTGTTTTTGAAGATACAATTGCGGATGGTCGGCGAGTCATCTTCGATTCGGATCGCACTGGTAAAACCGTCGCTTATGGCGTTGCGGATGGTAATGCCCTGAATGAGCGTTCCGGCTGATTCGCATGACCGGAAGGTAAAGGCGATGCGATCCTCGCCGACGAGTCCTTCGCAATCGATTATGCAGTTCTCAGGTCCGTTCGCCGATTTGATCGTCAGCGGCAGGCCGTAGCAAACCAGGTTGCGGTTACCTGTCCCGGCATAGATGCCGTCGGCCAGAATGATCGTGTCGTTATCGGAGGCATGATCGATTGCTTCCTGAATTGTCACATAGTCGATAGGAACGTTGACGGTCACCGGTACGTGATTGAAGTGGCAGGTCGAAGCTTCGATAAAAAACACGTAGCCGTCGCCGTAGGCATCTCCCATCGTAATCCAGCTGCCCTGGTAAAAGACAAGGCCGCGATCATCGTCGGCATACCCGCCATCGGCATTGTCGGAAATGATGTGCAGCGTATCGCCCTCGTTTCCAATCATGCGACAGCCGACATAAAAATACTCATAGGGTTCAAAGATGTGAGGAGGGGTACCGAAATCGACCGTCACCCAGTCGAGCGAAGCGGGGAGATCTTCGTACGGGACATCGACCGAATCGAGGATCTCGCCCGGAAAACCCCAGCCGTCGCCACTCCAAAGATAGATCCTCAGTCCGGGTGTGCCAAGGTAATGCCCGCCCCAGACGAGAATACGGGCGGAACCGACCGGATAAAGGCAGCCTGATTCCGGGGAGAATCGGACCGCGTAAAGTTGTTCGCCAGACGTGGACGGAAGCTTGAAGGCATTGGCCAATGTAGGGCTGTGGAACTGGAGGAATTCGCAGGGTGCGTTGTCATCCGTCTCTGTCTGCAACGCCGGTTGAGTGATGCCAAAATCCGGCAAGGGCAACGGGTTCTCCCGCACTTGTGGAGCCCCCTCGGCATACCCAACCATAAAAATGAAGAGAACCACAAGAGCAGACACCCTGACCATGCTTCCTCCCTACGAACGAATAGACGTGGATGATACAGTCAATAATAACCCACAAACTTCTACTTGTCAATACATTATCAAGCGGAGCAGATGTCGCTTGGCCGCTCAATTTGCCTTCGAAGCAAGATCTCTGTAGAAATCCAATTCCTGTTCGCCGGCGCCTCGGGCGAAAGAAGAGCCGGTCTCAACCGAAATGCTTCTTTCGCGACAGCGGGAACAATCGGCCACACTTACTTGTTATAACAAGTGTCAGTCAAACGAATAACTTGAGAGGTCGTCGACATGCCCGGCCCAGTGCTCGAACAGATCGCTTTTGTCAACCTGGCCCAGACTTATGACCGGTTGCGGACAGCTTTTTCCGCTCTGTTCAAAGAGCACGGCATCACCGAACCGCAGTACAACGTGTTACGGATACTGCGGGGGGCCGGTGGGGGTCTTCCCTGCTCCCAGATCGGGGACCGGATGATCACCCGGGTGCCCGATGTGACCCGGCTGCTCGACCGTCTGGAAGCTCATGGCCTGATTGCCCGGAATCGGGATGGCGAGGATCGGCGGATCGTTTTGACCTCGATTACGCCGGACGGGCTGAAGTTGTTGACCGGACTGGACCGACCGGTCATGGAATTGCACCGGCGGACTCTGGGTCACATGAGCGAACGGGACTTGGAGCAATTGAACCGACTCTTGATGAAGGCCCGAAACGGGCGTTAAGGCGGCTTTTCTTTGGCAAATTACTTGTTACAACAGATAATCGACAGATTGGTATAAAAGGAGGCAGTAGCATGGTAACAATCAGACCCTCAAAAGAGCGCGGCCATCTCGACCACGGCTGGCTCGACACGTATCACACTTTTTCGTTCGGCACCTATTACGACGAGGCGCATATGGGATTCCGCGATCTTCGCGTAATCAATGAAGATCGGGTTGAGGAAAGCCAGGGATTCGGGACGCATCCGCACCGAGACATGGAGATTGTCACCTATGTCGTGGACGGTGCGCTCGAGCACAAGGACAGCATGGGCAACGGGTCGGTGATTCGTCGCGGCGACGTTCAGCACATGAGTGCGGGTCGCGGCGTGATGCATTCGGAGTTCAATCCGTCGAAATTCGAATCGGTGCATCTCCTTCAGATCTGGATTCTCCCCGAAGAGAAGGGAATCACGCCGACATACGACCAGAACATGTTTGACGACGACGCCAAGCGCGGTCGGCTTCGGCTGGTGGTTTCGCCGGACGGTGCCGAGGATTCCGTGAAGATTCGTCAAAACACCCGGATGTACGCCTCGATTCTGCCGGCCGGTGACGCTGTCGAGCACGCGATCGCCGACGGCCGTCACGCCTGGGTGCAGGTGATAACGGGCGCGGTGGAATTGAATGGTCATCGCTTGAGTGCCGGCGACGGTGCCGCGGTGTCGGAAGAATCCAAACTCGCATTAAAGGCGATTGAGGAAGCAGAGTTCCTGCTGTTTGATCTGGCCTGAGCTCCGTCGACACGAGGCACTTCAGGTGCTCAGGCAGCGAATTTACCGCTTGAGCAGGCCGCCTTTGGTTGGGGCGAGGTCGGTAACTAGCTGCTTGACGGCAAGAGCGCCAGTAAGTAGTTTGAACGAAGCGATTGACGACGAAGTGGGAGAACATGGTGCGAGAAGTAAAGCCGGGATCGTGGCGGCGTGGCCTTTTCCCGGCCTGTATGACGGCGTTTGCGCTGATAGTAGCGTCGTGCGGTGGAAGCGGTTTTCAGATTATCGAAAACGAGCAGACCGGCGTAACGGTGTATCGCCTGACGGGCGTATATGCCGAATTGAATCGCCGGATCGGCGGCTCGTACGGTCAGGTAGATTTCGGTGCGGAACGGCGAGTGGAGACGCGTCCGGCTGATACTATTTTTGCGCTGTTTGCAGCACCGCTCGTGTTAGGTGGGCTGAATGTTGCGGTGGGTGACAAACTCGAACTGGTAATCGACGGCGAAACAGTGACCGTGCCTTGCAGCCGGGTGATCCAAAACAAGCGCGGCGTTGAGATGGGCAATCCGC
>JAHJRE010000271.1 GCA_018831055.1 Bacteroidota bacterium | reverse complement strand
TTCGAATCCCCGCGCCCCGAGCAGGAGTGAGTAAAAAAACACGAGACTGTTGACGACAATCAATCCGACCGTGATGTAGGGCTTGCGAACAGTTGCGATGTCGTCTCGAATCGGAATAAACACGGTGACTCTCCGGCTATCTCTCTCTCAATGTGCCTTTCCTGACAGCTTAACAATGAAGTTGAGATATTGTTCGGTCTTGTTCCCGACCCGGTCGGTAACCTGAATACCGAGATGGTGCCGGCCCGGCTTGAGCGGTTCGAGCGGCTTCGAACGCACCATACCGGTCTCCGGTTCATATTCGGGAATCAGCCACTCACCGTCGAGTTCGATAATGATATCGCGATCGTCGCCAATACCGGACAGCGAATCCTCGATAACAAAGTTGATTGCCGGCCGGACATTCTGATAGGTGTAACCGTCACGGATAGACAAGTTGGCAATTCTGGGGGCTTCGTAGTCAAACACGGCGGCGAAGTAACCGCCGCCGACTGAACCGGCGGTCAGGGTGTCATTGCTGAATGTGTTGTCGAGCCAGACCCACTTGTTCTTATCCTCATTGAGCCAGCAAAGTCCGCTCTTGGCGTTGGCCTCGGTTGTCTTGAGCGGGAAATTATAGATAACATCAAATGGCTTGCGCGTGACAAAGGCTCCCGGCAAGATCCGGTACGTATGTGAATTTAGTCCCAGCAGGGCCGGATTGGCGAGCGGCACCGTTTGCAGCTCAACGAATTGCGGCGAATAGAAAGCATCGCGCGAAAAGCTCAACGTCGCGTGGGCATCGAACGGAATCATCTCATTTTGGTCATGGCCAACGAGGACGATATTCACTGAATCAAAAAATCCTGCGGTCCAGCTCGTGTCCTCCGAAAAGACCGCCTTCAGCTGATCGATCCGGCGGTACTGCGGTTTTGGCGGCACGAAGCAGATGTAATTGCCCATATTGAGAAATTCAGGCGTTTCGATTCCGAGCAGGGTGTCGCCATGGTAGAGTTCGAGGCGTGACCGGGAACTCTTAACGGCCTGGCAATCGAACTGAACCAACAATCCGTCCTCCACGATCTCGTGGACCAGGCGCGGCTTGGCATTTCCACGTTCATTCAAGCCGTTGAAGATATTGTCTTCGATCACGCCGCCAATCGATGGATAGAGGTTCAGCCGCAGGGTCGTACCGGTTGTCAGATTGCCGACCACCTGTACCGTTACGAGACCATCGTCATGCAGCGTCGTGGTCGCGCCAATAGCGCGCCCCCACTGAGTCCCGCGATTGAGAAACACGTCGGCAGAATCGAGATCGTAGGGTTTGACATCCCCGCGCGGGGACAGGTAGAAGAAATTGGTGTCAGCCGTCCCGCGCACCAGTGAATCGCGAACATAAATGAATTGATCTCGGGGACCCCAGACGAATTTGAAAGTCAGTTGTGACTTGTTGCCGAAGGCGTCTTCCGCTTCGATCCTCGCCTCGTGCATCCCCGGGACTTCATCGACGAGTCCGAAAATTCCTCGGCGGTCGTCGATCGGACCGCTGCCGGCGAACGTGTTGCCGTACTCGTCGAACAATCGGCGCACAAATTTGCGCTTGTCAACCGCTTCGAGATAGTCGTACTCCAGCGACACGGCATCGCCGGTATAGAAACTCACCGAGTCAAAAACCGACTGATACTGCATCTTGCCGTCGATATAGAGCGAAAGCCGGTACGCCGCCTGGCGCATGCCATCGGGTCGCATTCGATCAAAACAATCGGCCAGCAAACCGAACGGTCGATTGAAATAAAGCACGGTATCGAGCTTGTAGGCGCCCTTCTCCCCGGCGGAGACATCCAGAAACATCTTGCGGCGACCATTGACGAATACGGAGTGGTCGTCGGTCATTTTGAAACCGATTCTCTGGAAGACCGGCCGGGTTTTGTCGGGGATGGAAAATCCGTGGGTGAGCGGATTCAGGGGTGTGTCATTCCTGCGCCGCTCGAAATGAAGATGGGGAGCGCCGGTTCCGGTTTGCCCCGAGTAGG
>JAHJRE010000270.1 GCA_018831055.1 Bacteroidota bacterium | reverse complement strand
GCCCTTGTTCCCCGCCTTGGTGCCGGACCGTTCGATAGCTTGTTCGAGCGTATCGGCGGTCACGATGCCGTATATTACGGGAATGCCGGAATCGAGCGCGAGTTTGGCGATGCCTTTCGATGATTCGGAAGCGATGTAGTCAAAATGAGGTGTCTCCCCGCGCACGATTGCACCGAGGCAAATGACGGCGTCGTACTGGCCTGATTTTACCATCTTCGCCGCGACATACGGAATCTCGAAGCCGCCGGGGCAATAGGCAACCGCGAGACTCTTCTCGTCGGCGCCGTGCCGGGTGAGGCAATCGATGGCGCCTTCGAGCAGTTTGTCGGTGAAGAAGTTGTTGAAGCGGCTCACCACGATACCGAATCGAAATCCGGCCGCCTCAAGTTTGCCTTCAAAAGTCTTATATCCCATAGCGGTTATGCTCCCACTCGTTTGAGGGAAAGAATGTGTCCCATTTTATCGCGCTTGGTCTGGAGATAGCGGCTGTTGAACTTGCCCGGCTCGATTTCGAGCGGGACCCGGTCGACGATTTCGAGGCCGTAGCCCTTGAGACCAATGATTTTCTTGGGGTTATTGGTAAGCAAGCGTATTTTCGAAAGACCGAGATCAGCGAGAATCTGGGCGCCGATACCGTACTCGCGGAGATCGGGCTTGAATCCGAGCCGCTCGTTGGCCTCGACCGTGTCAATGCCCTGCTCCTGCAATTTGTAGGCGCGGATCTTGTTCGCGAAACCTATCCCGCGACCTTCCTGGGTCATGTACAGGACAACACCGGCGCCTTCGTTTTCAACCCGGCGCATCGCCGCATGCAGCTGCTGGCCGCAGTCGCATCGGCATGACCCGAAGATGTCGCCGGTCACGCAGCTTGAGTGGACCCGGACGAGAACATCATCTTTGCCCGCAACGTCACCCTTCACCAGCGCGACATGATAGTGATCGTCAATATCGGACTTGTACAGGTGCAGCATGAAGTTGCCGTATTCGGTCGGGAAATCGACTGTTTCGATCCGCTCGACGTGGCGCTCCATGTGACGACGGTAGGCGATCAGGTCGCGGACCGTGATGAACTTGAGATTGTGTTCTTTGGCGAACTTCGCCAGGCGCGGGACGCGAGCCATAGTGCCGTCATCATCCATGATTTCGCACAGCATACCGACCGGGTTGAGGCCGGCAAGCCGGGCAAGGTCAACCGAGGTTTCGGTGTGACCGGCGCGCTTGAGAACGCCGCCGGTGACGGCCTGAATCGGGAAGATGTGGCCGGGGCGGGCCAGGTCCGCCGGTTCTGCGCTCGGATCGGCCAGCGTGCGCACGGTGATGGCGCGGTCGGCCGCCGAGATGCCGGTAGTGGTCCCCTTGGAAGCATCGACCGAGACGGTGAACCGGGTGCCGTGAAGGGCGGTGTTGTTGTCGACCATCGGGTGCAGCTGAAGCAGCCGAATACGGTCTTCCGGCATGCAGACGCAGATCAGACCGCGGCCGTGCTTGGCGAAGAAGTTGACCCATTCGGGGGTGACTTTTTCGGCCGCCATGATGAGATCGCCTTCGTTTTCGCGATCTTCGTCATCGGCGACAATGACGCACTTGCCGGCCCTGATGTCGTCGATGGCTTCTTCTACGGTGTTGAATTGATATTCTTCAGCCATTATTACCATCCGCTTTTTTGGAGCTTATCACGAATTAAACTATTACTTTCGGTGTTACCATGTAACTTCAATATATATTTACCAATAAGATCGAACTCAAGATTGACACTTCCCCCGGCTTTCCAGTCGCCGACAGTCGTTTGTGTCACGCTGTGGGGGATCAGATTGACGGTGAGCCGGCCCGATTTGACGGTGTTAACGGTGAGTGAAATGCCATTGATGGCGATCGAGCCCTTCTCGATTACGAGCTTGTCGTACCGGCGGTCGAAAGTCACGGCGATTTCGAGCGATTCTCCGACCATGCGGGCATATTCGATACTGCCGGTGCAGTCGATATGGCCGGAGACGAAATGCCCGCCGAGACGACCGCCGACCAGG
>JAHJRE010000269.1 GCA_018831055.1 Bacteroidota bacterium | reverse complement strand
CGATACGCTTCGCAGCCGCCGGAACACCCTGACCCGCGAGCAGAAACCGGGTCTGGCCGAGCGCGTCATGAGATTCCGGGTGCCGCCGATGGTGTATTTCCCGACTGCCGATGTCACTCTATCGGTATGGCTGGTCGGGGCAGTCGGGTTACTCACGGGATATCTGGCGGGCTCAATCGGAATCGGCGGATTTTTCGGGGTACCGGCCATGATTTACTTCTTCGGCGTTCCAACCGTGGTGGCGGCCGGGACGGAGGTATATTTGGCGATTTTTATGGGAGCATTTGGCGCTCTCAGCTACGCCTGGGGCGGGTTTGTCGATCTCCGACTCACCTTCCTGCTCTATCTCGGATCGTTAGCCGGGACCTATCTGGGCGCCTATGGAACGAAGGTAGTCAAAGAGCGGACGATTCGCCTCATTACGGCTCTCACGATCATGGTCAGCGTGGTCAGCCGGATGCTTAACGTCCCGATCTATCTCCACCGGATGGAATTCTTCACGATTTCCGACTCCGGTACCGAGGTTTTGAGTCTCCTGAGTAAGACCATTCTGTTTGTCGGCGGGAGCGCTTTTGTTGTGTTTATTCTTTTCCACGTCATGCGAGCGTACCGTCGACGACGCCGGGTCCGGCGTATGCTGCGTCGCGCGCGATAAAACCGCTGTCCGGCGCAGCCCCGCGCACATACTGCGACGCCCACCTACGGATTGAACAAAGGATGGCTCACATTCGTTGATATTGGATAGGAGCCGGGGCTTTTGCGTTAATGTCATTGACTTACGGCTCCAGTTGGGCCAACTTACGAGGGGATTTGTGACAAATCGGTAAGGAGTATGTCTGATGCGACCGTTGCATAATGTTCTGGCAGTTTCTTTTCTCCTGAGTGTTCTCGTGCTCCTGGTGGGCAGCTGCTCTGACAATGGTCCGGACAACAGCATCACCGCTCAACTGGTGATTACACCGGATCTGGTATTCCGTGAGGTCGAGTACGGCGTGAGTCCGTCGGCCCAGTGGGTGATTGTCAGTAGTAGCGGTTCCGGCGCCGCTCGTTATTCAGCCCGAGTCGCATCGGGCGACACCTGGATCGGTCTGTACAACCAGACCAACGGTATCGCGCCGGACAGTTTTATCGTCAACTTCCAGCTCGGAAGGCTTCAGGCCGGCACGTATCTCGACACGATCATAATTGAATCCCCCGACGTTGCGAATTCCCCGTATATGCTGCCGGTGCGGCTGGTCGTTTTCAATCTGCTGCAGGTCATTCCTCCCGCGTTTGCTTTCTCCATGACATCGGGTGGTGACGAACCGGCGCCTGAAGCCATGCTTCTGCTCGGCAACTCCAGTACGCCGATAGACCTGACCCTGAGCCATAACTCTACGTGGCTCGACCTGGAAAAGACGGCAACCTCAACCCCGGACACGATTACGCTCACTGCGACCGGCACCGGTCTGGCGGCGGGTACATATTTCGACACGATCTCAATCGACGCGCCGACGGCGTATTATCCAATCACTGTTCCGTGCAGTCTCGTGGTTGCGAGCTGGCTGAAAGATACGCTCGACGACCGACGCGATCTGCGTGACGTGTACTTTTTGAATAGCAGCCGGGGTTTTGCAGTGGGTGCGCTCAATGACGCGACCGGTGGCGGACTCATTCTGCGCACCGATGACGGCGGTATGACGTGGTTGACTGACGATGTACCGGACATTGCGGTCGGCAACATCACTTTTGTCGATCAGGATAACGGCTGGGCGGTTGGATCGCACTTGCTGCACCGTACCCGCAATGGGAGCGCCGCCGAACCGACCTGGACCGAGCAAACCATTACGGATACCATGAACGCCGTGGCGTTTGCCGATACCTCGCTCGGCTGGCTGGTCGGCAAGGATGGCAAGATCCTGCGGACGACCAACGGCGGTGCAACCTGGTCATCGATTTCGCCGATAACATCTTTCTCGCTGTTCCGGCTGCAGTTTGTCGGTCCCGACTCCGGCTGGGCCGTGGGTAACAACGGGGTCATTCTGTTTTCCGCCGACAGCGGCAAAAGTTGGGTCAAACAGGACTGGGGGGGGAGCAACGATCTCAACGGGCTGTTTTTTACCGACAACATGAATGGCTGGGTGGTCGGCGCGCTGGGGATCATGCTGCATACCACCGATGGCGGCGTCACCTGGAACATTTTGCCGGCTTACACCAGCAATGATTTGGAGGCCGTGCGGTTCGCACCCGGCGGTCGCGGTTGGGCGGTGGGCGCCTCGGGGACGATCCTGTTCACGTCCGACGGCTCGACCTGGACATCGCAGCCCAGTGGCGTAGCGACGCGACTAAACAGCATGTTCTTCCTCGATGACAACGTTGGCTGGATCGTGGGCGTGCAAGGGATCGTATTGCGTACAACGGGCGGCGGGCTCTAGCGCCTCGCCGGCCCGGTAGATTCCTGCGGTTATTTGCTTTCGGCGAAGTTGCCGCCCCACGGGTGTTCGAGCCGAGCGTGTTTCGCCTGGTAGAAGTAAATGCCGATTCCCAGCAGGAACAACGCGAGTGAAACCACCTGATTGTAGGTGGGGCTGAGGCTGCCCAGAGCAAAGTGCATCTCCGCTTCATAGTAGCGCACATATTCAATTGCAAACCGGAACACCGCCTCGATCATAAACAGAAGTCCAACCGCCTGCCCGATAAATTTCCGTCGCTGCAACACAACGTGCAGCAGGATGAAAATCATAATCCCGTACAATGAACTGTAGAGTTGAGCCGGGTGAACGGCCTGGTTCTGGAAGACCATCCACGGCAGCGACCCCTCAGGAAAGTGAATGCCCCACGGCAGATCGGTGGGCGTTCCGAAGCAGCAACCGTTGAGAAAACAGCCGATACGGGTGATGCCAAGGCCCAGACCAAGAGTCGGGGCGAAGTAGTCGAAAATGTCAATCACGGACAGGTGCTTCAGACGCGCATAGAGGAAGG
>JAHJRE010000268.1 GCA_018831055.1 Bacteroidota bacterium | reverse complement strand
GAGCAAGATGTCATCTACCTGCGACTGACCCTCACCCGGCTCATGTTCGAATACGAAGCTTACACTAACCCTGGTCGCGACCTCAATAAATTGTACTGGGAACTGTTTGAACGCTACATGATGCTGCCGCGTCACGAGGATGTCAAAGCGTGGGCGAGCGTCATCCACTATACGACGCACCCGGTCTACCTGCACAACTATCTGTATGCCGACATGATCTCGGCCCAAACACTGAATTTTCTTACGGGATTGTACGGGGATCTCATCGACAACCGGGCGGTCCGGTCGTTCCTTGTTCAGAACTACTACCGTTTTGGTTCACGGTATCCCTGGCGGGATATGCTCGAGCGCGGCACTGGAGAAAAGTTGGATCCGAAATTCTTTATCGAGCGGCTGGGTCTTTAGCCGCTCCTGCTTCTCTCACGACACGTTTTACAGTCCAAAGGCGACGCTGAACTCCAGACCGATCGCCTGCGCATTTATAGGGATTTCTCCCCGAAAGAGACTACCGCTTAATTCAGTCCCCTTTGACAGTGCCGTCTCATAGTACAACTCCACCCGCGTGGCCACGGTCGGGGTTGAGTAGAGCTGGTGGCCGAGCCCGAATCGAAGGTAAGGGTGAGTGCCCAGCCCGCCATCGGAGTAGTTGGTCGCATCCACCTTAACGAGGCCGCCTTCAGCGCGTCCGAAGAAGGAGCCGGGCCGCGACGGATAAATCAGCCACATGGCGCCGGCGCCAAGCTTCAAGGCACGTCCACGTCCGGCATCAACTTCGGCAACTTTGGCGTAAAGCGCCTCGCCGGAGAGCCCCAGCCGAAGGAATGGCCGCAGCACATATTCGACGCGCAAGCCGAGACCGTACAGCGCCCGTCGTCCGCGGTCGGGGATAAGCGTAGATACAGTGTCGCCGACCAGTATGCCGCCGGTAAGGTAGGGGGCGATGACGAATGCTTTAGGTTCGAGTTTCAGGTCCTTCCGGGGCTTGATCGGAGAGGTGTCCCGTCGGGCGGACTCGACCGACGAGGCCTGCAGGGTGAATATCAGCAGCAGCAATACGGTCGCGCAATAAATCTTCTGTTTCATCTGGTCTGGTCTCCCTCCCGCGGTAAAGCTTCGGAATTGTGCATCATGGTCTCCCCAATAAACGTTTGACTTGACCGATTATCAAGCGCCAACCGGCCAGAAGTGATACATTTTAGCAGCCGAGTCGGCCGATAATTGTTGTGATCGTTGCCGGCAACTCGTAACATTGTCCAACCACCGACCGTGCCTGAACTCGATCGAACGGATTTTCCTCGATGCCGACTCCTGACCATATCACCGACGGCCCCATCGCCCGAACCGTCTTTTCACTGGCCGTCCCGGTGGTGCTGGGCATGCTTATGGAGTTTGCTCTGGCCACCACCGATTATTTCTGGGTGGGCAAGCTTGGGGCTTCCGCTCAGGACGCCGTGACGACTTCGATGGTTGTCATCTGGACCATGTTTGCAGCGACCTCAATCATCTCAATTGGAATTACCGCTCTTGTTTCCCGCCATATCGGGGGGAAACGACCGGAACGGGCAGCGTTTTACACGAGGCAGGGACTGGCCATGGCCCTGTTTGTCGGCTTGGCCGCATCGGCGACGGGATTTGCGCTCGCGCCCTCCTTTCTCCGTTTCATGGGGACCTCGGAAGTCACGCTTCCGATTGCGCTTGCTTATATGCGAGTGTCGTTTGGATTCGCCACCGCCTTTTTTATCGTCGAGGTCGTGTACGCCGTTTTTCGAGCTACCGGGGACACTCGTACACCCACCAAAATAGCCGTGACCGTTGTTCTGCTGAACATGGGTATCGACCCGCTCCTGATATTCGGCTGGGGACCGGTTCCAGCGCTGGGCGTGGCCGGAGCGAGCGTCGCCACCGGGCTGTCCGGCCTGACCGCCGCATCCTGGGCGCTTGGCAAACTTTTGCGCGGCCGGGCGGGATTCCCGGTCAGCGGACTGTTTCAATACCGCCCAGATTTTCGCGAGATTTACAAGATTGCCCGAATCGGACTTCCGATCGCCAGCCAGCAGTTCGTTTTCGTCGCCGTGTACTGGTTTTTGATAAAGATAGTCCATCAGTTCGGAGAAGGCGCCGCCGCTGCGATGGGTATCGGAAACCGGATGGAGTCGTTTTCTTATCTGACCTGTACCGGCTTCGCGGTGGCCGCCTCGACCATGGTCGGCCAGAATCTCGGGGCCGAAAAACCCGATCGCGCCGCCCGATGTGCCTGGAGTGCGACGGGACTTGCGGTCGTCGTCACGATGTCGATGTCCGTTCTTTTCCTGACAATCCCGAGGCAAATAGCCTCCGTTTTTACGGATAGTCCGGCCGTTCTCGAAATTGCTGTCGCCTACCTTATGATTCTCGGCCTGTCGCAAATTACAATGGCGGTCGAAATCGTCCTGGAGGGGGCATTTGGCGGGGCGGGAGACACGATTCCGCCGATGGTTGTGATGAGTATCGGGGCACTGGCTCGCATTCCGCTCGCTTATTGGCTCTGTTTCACACTCGGCTGGGGTATCAATGGTGTGTGGTGGACATTGACCTTCACTACCACGGTCAAGGCGCTGATATTGGCTTATTGGTTCTGGCGCGGTCGATGGAAACTCAAGCAAGTCTGATTATCATTGACCCTGCCCGCTATCTGCCGTTTATTCCAATCGGTTACGTTGAAATGATCGGTGTGCAACAATAAAGGGGTTTGTATGAGTCTGCGATTTGTCCGCTTCCGCGATAATGATGAAAAAACGCACTATGGGCGACTGGAAGAGGGAACCATCCGTGTCCTGAAACAAGCTCCGTGGCTGGGGATTGAAGAAACGGGCAAGACCGTGAAACCGGAAGACACCACGCTGGTGGCGCCGGTGGAACCGTCCAAGATCGTTTGTATTGGATTAAATTACCACGCCCACGTCAAAGCGAGTTACTCCGCCGATGAGGCCCCCGAGCGACCCCTGATATTTTTGAAACCACCCTCGGCCGTAATCGGCCCCGAAGAGAAGATCATACACACGACTCAATCCGAGCGAGTGGACTACGAGGCGGAGCTGGGCATCGTAATGGGCAAGACTGCCAAAGACATCTCCGAGGTAAATGCTCCGGACTATATTTTCGGCCTGACCTGTGTCAATGATGTCACCGCCCGCGATCTGCAGAAAGTCGACGGCCAGTGGTCGCGCGCCAAAGGATTCGACACGTTTTGCCCGGTCGGACCGTGGATTGTCAGCGATCTTGACTTCTCTGATCTCCTGGTCGAAGGCATTCTCAACGATCAAATCATGCAATCGGGTCGAACCGCGCAGATGATATTCAAGATTCCGTTTTTGATCAGCTATATCTCATCGGTGATGACCCTCTTGCCCGGCGACATCATCTCAACCGGTACGCCTTCCGGGATCTCGCCGATGAAACCGGGGGACAAGATCGAGGTACGGGTCGAGGGAATCGGGACGCTGGTCAATTACGTCGCATAAATTGATCCGATGAGGGCACGACGGGTACAAAGGATTAGAAGCGGGCCAAGGACGACTTGTGTGCAGCACAGGGACAACGCATGACCGAACGACTCTATTATAATGATCCGAACGTGGTCGAGTTTGACGGCCGGATCGTAGCGGTGGACCGCACGGACGACCGGCACGCGACCATTCTGGATCGTTCCGCCTTTTATCCGACTTCGGGTGGACAGTTGTACGATATCGGACGACTGGGACACGCCGACGTCATTGAAGTCGTCGAGGACGATGCCGGGAATGTCCTGCACCTCACGGGCGAGCCGGTCGGCACGGTTGGTGAGTTGGTTCGGGGAAGTGTCGAGCCGGGTCGACGTCAACGCCACCGTCAGCAGCACACCGCCCAGCATATTCTCAGTCAGACGTTTTTAGATCTGTTTGAGATGAAAACCGTGTCGGTCCATCTCGGTGAGGAGTATGGCGCGGTCGAACTCGACACGGAAAATCTCACGCCCGAACAGTTGCGCCGGGCCGAGGACCGCGCGATGGAGATCATTTTCGCCAATTATCCCGTACATATCCTGTTTGTCGATCGATCCGAGGCGCTGCAAATGCCGTTGCGAAAGCTCCCCGACAGGGAAGGCACGATCCGGGTGATCAAAATCGGTGAATACGACTACTCGGCCTGTGGCGGGACCCACTGCGATGCGACCGCCCAGGTGGGAGTGCTGCATATTGTCGGTACGACGAAGATGCGCGGTCACGTGCAGGTCAATTTTCTCGCCGGGGCGCAGACCCGGTCCGACTACCTCAGTCGCTGTGATGTCACGACCGCTCTGACCGGCACATTCACCTGCCATCTCGACGATTTGGTCGACAAGACTTTGCGTCTGGTCGAGGAATGCAAGTTGCTTCGCCGTGAACTGACCCGACTGCAAAAGGAAATGCTCCCGGCCGAAGCCGTCAAAATTGCGGCCCAACAATCACGAGTCGGAAGATTCACTCTGGTCTTTGTCGATCTCGGTGAATATGATCCCAAGCTGGCCGTTCAACTGGCCGGTCTGGTGACCGAGCGAACCAAGGGGCCAACGGCGCTGCTCTGCGGAGACAAGTTGGTGCTGACGGTTCCGCCCGACATCGGGCTGCACGCCGGAAATCTCATGCGCGAATTGTCCGACGAGGCCGATCTGAGGGGCGGCGGCGGTCCGGCTCAGGCGCAGGCCGGAGGCGCAAAACGCACTCGACTGGGCGACTACCGCGAGATCATGGAAAGACTATTGAATGAAGCCTAGCGCACGATACGCCATTTGGGTATTGCTTGCCATCGTTCTGGGCGGGACCGTGCGCGCTCAGCAAGCGCCGCAGAAGCTCGTTCTCAACCACACTGACGAACTGGAAGTCGTGTACGAGAAGGAGCGGTATATCACCTACGCCAACGGCCACGTTGACTTCCAGACTGAATCCGGTCACATCTACTGCGACTCGGCGGTGTTCCTCCGGGGAGTTTTCGCGAACCTTCGCGGCAACGTCTTTGTCGACGACACGGCGTATACGCTTCGGGCCGATTCCGTTTATTATGCCATCCCGACCGGTCAGGCGACCGCGCGCGGTGAGCGCGTCGAACTCTGGTCGTTTGCCGATTCTCTGTATGGGATCGGGGTCTACGCGTTCTATGACCGCACGAACGGCAATTTCAATATGGATCAACGACCAACGATCTATCTCGGCTATCCCGATACCGCCAAGATGATCGAGGTGATCGCCGACAATGTCGATTACCGGGCCGATCGAGCGCGGGCCGAAGCGATGGGCAATGTGCTGATCCATTCCAACGACCTCCAGGCGAAAGCAGAATGTGCGGTGATGAATACCGAGGCAAACGTGCTCGATCTCTATACCAAGCCGGTAGCCAAGCGCGGCCTGTCCACTATCAGCGGGGAGTTCATCTCGGTCTATTCGGCCAACGGTGAGATACAAAAGATCGATGTCATGGATTCGGCCAACGGCGAATTTATCGAACCGACCGATTCGACCAACACCGACTTCGACCGATCCAGGCTTCGGGGGAGACGCATCATCATGAGTTTCCT
>JAHJRE010000267.1 GCA_018831055.1 Bacteroidota bacterium | reverse complement strand
TCCTTGAAGAAGTCCGGCGGGATGCCCTCGCCGTCGAGCATCCCCGAGCCGATGTCGGGGTTGGCCGTGGTGTTAATCTTGAACGTAAAATAGAAAGCCGGATCGGTCAAGAGCCGCGGCAGCCCGTCCTCGACGCGCACCCCGGTCATCCCCCGCACCTGCGAGATGAAGGGCCGCGGCACCTCGATGATGTCGGCGTCGCCGCCCTGGAGCAGGAGCTTGCGCGTCGAAAACTCAGGAATCGAGAGCACGAGAACCCGCTCGAAAGCGATGGACTTGCGCCAGTAGCCGGCGTGCTTTTTCAGATAGAGCCGGCGCCCGGTGCGGTCCCAGCGCTCGAGCATGAGCGGGCCCGTCCCGTTCATGTGGTCGTAGAAGTGGCTCGCGTCCTTCTCCGGGTCGTTGTACTTTTTCCAGGTCTCGCCGCCGCCGTCCCAGTCGCCGTTTTTCGCCGCCCAGTCCCTGCTCATGACGTAGGACCAGCGCGCCATGATCGAGAGAAACGGCCCGAACGGCGTCGGCAAGGTCACCACCACGTTATCGCCCTCGACGCGCACCGCCTTCTCGACGTCTTCGAACTTCACATTGATCTTCCCGTCACGCCCCCGCGTGCTGGTAACGCCGAGGATCGGCTCCAACAGCAAAGACGACGGCCCGCCCGAGCGGTCGGTCAGCAGGAAGCGCATGAGCGAGTAGCGCACGTCTTCGGGCGTCATCTCCGCGCCGTCCTGGAAGCGCACGCCTTTGCGGATGGGGAAGGTGTAGCGGCGGCCGTCCTTCGAGATCAGCCCGTTCTCGATGCTCGGCACCTTCGTCGCCAAGAGCGGCACGAAGCGGTCGTTGCGGTCGCGGTCGAAGGCGATGAGGGTCTCGTAGACATTGAAGATGGTCCCCTGGCTCACCGCGTCGTACGGATAGACGGGATCGAGGTTCGTTATCTCGCCGGTCGCGGCATAGGTAAACAGGTTCGGATCGGCCTTCTTCACGCAGGCCGCGAACAGGAGCGCCGCGGCGACGGGGAGCAGGAGCTTTTTCACGGGACCTCCACGATCTTGCTGGGGGATTTTCCGCCCTTGATGATGCGGATGCGGCCGGGCGCCACACCCAGGATTTTACCGAGGAGCGCCAGACAGGCCTTGTTGGCCCGTCCGCGCTCGGCGGGCGCCTTGGTCCATATCTCGTAGCAGTCCTCGGCCTTGCGCCGCACGTCTTCCTTCTTGGCGTCCGGGTGCACGCGCAGCTTGATCAGCATCCTCCAGATGATAGAAAACTATGGGCTCACGACGGAGGCGTAGGTGATGGCGATGAAGACGTAGCGCAAGAACTTGCCGAGGGCGACGCAAGCCAAAGTCGGGAGCGCGGGGGAGCGAAAGAACCCGAGCGCGATGACGCAGGGGTCGCCGATAAAGGGAAACCAGGCGATGAGCCCGAGGTACGGACCCCACTTCTGCACCTTCGTCTCCAGGGCGAGGATTTTCTTTTTGGGAATGCGAAGCCACTTCTCGATTCCGCTTAAGTGGCCGAACCGGCCGAGGTAGTAGCAGGTCAGGGCGCCGAGGAAGTTGCCGAGCGTCGCCCAGAATATCGCGGCGGCGAAGGAGCCGCCGTCGTTTATGACGATGAGAAACACCGCCTCCGAGCCGCCGGGCAGGATGGTGGCGGCCGCGAACGAGACCCAGAACAGCCCGGAGTACACCTAGTTCCGGGGTTTCTTGAGCAGGGACTTGAAGCGGTCGAAGATCGACTCCTCTTTGTAGTCCTTGAACTCGCCGGCGTCGAAGAACACGCCGTGGCAGGACGAGCAGGCCTCGTACCAGATGTGGGGCTGCTCGCAGTCGACCATCTTGATCATCGACACGCCCTTGCACTTAGGGCAGTTGTAGACGTCCTTGGCGTTGAACTCCTTGCCGATCGACTTGTCGCCGATGTCGAGCGACTCGGAGCCGGCGAGGAGCTTGAGCTCCTCCTGCTCAAGCATGTCGAACCACAGCCCGCGGCAGCCGGAGCAGCGCTCGATCCCGACGTTCTCGTGTTTGACGGTCTCCATCACGCAGTCGCACTTGGGGCATCGCATGGCCGTCCTCCGCTAAATCAGGTTCGGGGCGCCCGGACTTGAACCGGGAACCTCCTGCTCCCAAAGCAGGCGCTCTGCCAATTGAGCTACGCCCCGTTTTCGGCGTTCGATATCGAGGCGATCATCCGCCTCAAACGGGACTGCGCGCCTCGATGGCCTCACCCGCATTCAACCGTATTCCTGATAGGCGCGGCTGCCCCGTCTGCGTCGTTATGATACGAAACAATTATCCGGCTCGAACATTCGGCCTTGGGCCGCCGGCGCACGCGGCACCGCTCAGCTGCCGACCCGGACGCCGGCCACTTCACCGGTCGCGCAGTCGATGTAGACCTGCGCGTGGAAGTCCGCCTGCAGGGCCGGCGGATCCGTCTGCGGGAGCACGAAGGTCACGACCCTCCGACCCTTCTCGATCTTCACTTCTATAGGCGTATCCGCGGGATAGCTCACCTTGCCCTTGACGGCGTTGCGGGCGATATCGATC
>JAHJRE010000266.1 GCA_018831055.1 Bacteroidota bacterium | reverse complement strand
ATCTCGGCGATTGGTCTCGGCTTGATGATGGTTTCGTTCGAGAGTCTCATTTCGGCCTGGATCTATCATCGCAAACCGGAGTCGCATCTTATCGCCAAACTCGGCAAGGCGGCAATCTGGGTGTTAAGCATCTACCTGCTGGTCAGACTTGGTGACATCATGGTCGAAGGCAAGACAGCGATGATCTTCACACTCAGCCGCGAGAGCATCCTGTTTATAACAGAGTTGCTGATCATGGCGATCATTCCGCTCATTCTGTTCGCCGTCCCCCGGACTCGGCACTCGCTTGCCGGCCAGTGGATCGGATCGGCCATGGTCGTGTTCGGCGCAATCTTCAACCGCGTCAATGTCGGCGGCCTGACCATGACCGGCGTTACCGGTGATTCGTACTTCCCCTCGTGGATGGAATTTTCCATCTCGTTTGCGATCGTCGCTTTCATGATGATAGTGTTCTTGTTCGCAGTCGAGAAATTTCATATCTGGGATAAACGCCCGGTCGAAACCGAATCCGCTCCCCACGCCCGGCCGAGTTTCAGCCGCGCCGGCGAGGTTTGGCTCGGAGCGCCCGGTGTTGCCGGCCGCACCAAGTACTCGCTCGCGTTCATTCTGGCAATGGCGCTTGGCTTTGCCCTGTTGCCCGGCAGTCGCCTTCACAGCGACGGTATCGAGCAGGTCGTTTCGCAGCGCGCACGCGGCGGCGATACGCTTTATGTCGACGGCAACCGCGATGGTTACGGCGTCGAGTTTGCTCACGCCGTACATGTCGATTCACTCGGAGGAGAACAGTCGTGCGTTCAGTGCCACCACATGAATCAACCGATGGACCAGACCAGCGGGTGCTACACCTGCCACAGCCGCATGTATATCGCGGCCGACGCGTTCCGGCATGACTGGCACGCCGCCCACGACGGCGGCAATATCCCGTGCAACGACTGCCACGCAGCCGATCAAAATCGAACGGTCTCCTCCGCGAAAACCTGCGATAAATGTCACAAGGATCTTATCCCGGCCGGAGCCACGATCGAAGTGAAAAACTACATGGCTGCTTCCTATGTAAACGCCATGCACACACAGTGTGTCGGCTGCCACCGCACGAAAGCGGCCGAGTCGCCGGAACGCGCGGCGATGGCCGAGTGTGCCGCCTGTCACACCGGTCACGGACCCGACTACCTGCAGGCCGAGGCGTTGGATATTTTGCGCCACCCGCAGTACAACCGGGTAGTCATGCCCGGCTTGTCTCTGGTTGAGGAGCCCAAATGAACGGAGCTTACTATGGCTAGTCGAGGGACACCGGAAGATGTCGCGGAGGTTCTCTGGCCGCAGCGCGAGGTGCTGGAGCAATTGCCGTTTAATGTTGCGGTGATTGACCGTGATTTCAACGTCGTCGACGCCAACCGTGCTTTCGAGGAGTACTACGGCCCGTGGCGGGGCAAGAAGTGCTATCAGGTCTACAAAAAGTCAGATCGCCCTTGCGAGCCGTGCAACACGATTCAGACTTTCTCCGACGGTCAGACGCGCGTCACCGACGAGGTCGGTATCGATCTCAGCGGCCGTCACACCCACTATGTCGTTCACTCGGCTCCTCTGCGGCGTACCAGCGACGGCCCGATCGAGTACGTGCTTGAGATGTCCTCCGATGTAACCGAGACGCGCCAGTGGCAGCAGCAGTACCAGATCCTCTTTGATCGCGTGCCGTGCTACGTGACCGTTATCGACGAGGACTTTCGCATCATCCGCGCCAACGAAGCTTTTCGTGAGCGTTTCGGTGACGCCCTCGGGGAGCATTGCTACGAAGTGTACAAGCGCCAGAAGCGCAAATGCCCCCATTGTCCGGCCGCCAAGACGTTTAAGGACGGTGAGGCGCACCGATCCAACCAAATCGGGATCAATCTCAAAGGCGAGCGAACACACTACCATGTGACGACCTCGCCTCTGACCCGTGGCGGCGAGAAAGTCGCTCACGTAATCGAAATCTCCACCGACATCACCGATCTCAGGAAACTCGAAGGCGAGATGATCGAGGCCGAACGCCTCGCGGCAGTAGGGCAAACGGTCGCCGGTCTGGCCCATTCGGTCAAAAACATCCTCATGGGTATGGAGGGCGGCAAGTACATCGTCAGCCTCGGTCTCAAAAAAAACGACAAGGCCCTGATCAGTCAGGGTTGGGAGATGCTGGAACGCAATTTCGACAAGACCACCCATCTCGTGAAGGACTTCCTGAGTTTCGCCAAGGGACGGCAACCGGAAGTGTGCCTGGTTGATCCGAATGCGCT
>JAHJRE010000265.1 GCA_018831055.1 Bacteroidota bacterium | reverse complement strand
CTGGCTCATGCTCGGACCGTTGACAATGCAGCCGTCGGAGATATTGAAGTTTGTCATGATCTATTACCTGGCGTTTTCGCTCTCGAATCGCAACCGCGATATCACCAAACTGCGCCAGTTGCTCATTCCGTACGGGCCGATGCTCGGTGCCGGTTTTGCGCTGGTATTGCTCGAACCGGATTTGGGTACGACGATTGTTATATTCGCGACGGCGGTCGGCGTCTTTTATCTCGCCGGCGCGCGCCTGAAGCATCTTTTCGCGGCCGCTCTGCCGGCGGTCGCCATGGCCTCGTTTGTGGTGTTCGTGCTCGGCTACAAAAAAGCTCGCGTGATGACCTATCTTGCTTCGCTGGCCGATCCGCTGGCGGGCAGCTACCAGGCCAAGCAGGCGGCGCTGACACTGGGTGCGGGCGGGCTGTTCGGCACGGGCCTGGGCGATGGACGCCAGAAACTGTTTTTCCTGCCGTATCCCCACACCGATTTCATTTTCGCGGCGATTGGCGAAGAGGTCGGGTTGTTCGGGCTGTTGATAATCCTGGGCCTGTTCGCCTACATGCTGCTGCGGGGATTCAAGATCGCGGCGGCCCAACCCGATCGGTTCGGATTCTTGCTCGCCTCGGGCGTCGTGCTCTCGCTGTTTATCAATATCGCCATCAATGTCGGCGTCGTGACCAATCTCCTTCCGGTGACCGGTCTGCCGCTGCCGTTCATATCCTACGGCGGCTCATCGCTGCTGATATCGAGCGCCGCGATCGGCGTACTGCTCAATCTTTCCCGGAGGGTTGTGCGATGACGGCGGCGGCGCAGACAGTGCGGATCGTATTTGCCGGCGGCGGCACGGGCGGCCATCTGTTCCCGGCGATCGCCATCGCCGATCGCATTCGGGAATTGCTGCAGGGGCGGACCCCGGTGGAGATCCGATTTGTGGGCACGACGCGTGGAATCGAATATCGGATGCGCGACCGGTTGGGTTATCCGCTGGAGATCATCAATGTACGCGGACTGGTGCGGTCGTTTACGCTGACGAACCTGATTGTACCGTTTGTCCTGATCGGCGCTCTGATTCGGGCCTGGCTGATGTTGGGTCGTTTCAAACCGGATGTCGTGGTCGGCACCGGCGGCTATGTCGCTCTGCCGATCTTGAAGACGGCGGTATGGCGTAAGATCCCAACCGTGCTTCAGGAACAAAATTCGTTTCCCGGTATCACAACCCGTCAGGCGGCGGGCAGCGCCCGAAGGATATATCTCGGTTTCGAGGGCGCCCGGCAGCATCTGAAGACCAAGGCGGAGATTATCCTTACCGGCAATCCGGTGCGACGGACGATCGCCGACGCGGACCGAAACAAGGCGCTTGCGGAGTACAATCTCGATCCGTCAAGGAAAACCATTCTCGTGCTTGGCGGAAGTCAGGGCGCTCGGGCGATCAACAATGCGGTAATGAAAAGCCTACAGACCGGCGGTGTGCCGGAAGGATATCAGATTTTGTGGCAAACGGGGAAGAGGGATTACACGGAAGTGGCTGCGCAAGCGGACGGTCAGGTAAAAGACTGCACCCTCTTTCCCTTTGCCCATGATATGGCCGCCGTTTATGCTGCCGCCGATCTGGCGATAGCGCGCGCCGGCGCCCTAACGCTGGCGGAGTTGACTGCCTGCGCGGTGCCCTCGGTGCTGGTGCCGTATCCGGCCGCGGCCGGAGATCACCAGCGCAAAAACGCCGCCGACATGGCGGCGCGCGGTGCGGCAACGGTAATCGACGAAAACGATCTCGGCGAACACGATCTGCTGCAGGAAGCGGCGGCGCTGGCCGGATCGACACAGTACGGCGCAATGAAAACGGCGCTGGTGAAAATGAACGAGGGCAAGAAACCCGCGGTGGATATCATCGCCAACGACATCATCGAACTAATCGAAGCAGAGAGGAAACGGCATTGAAATCCGTGGCAACTCCGGCAGTCCTGGAATCAACCAGTTTTGTGAACGATAGACTTATGTTTGGAAAAATTCGGAAACTCTACTTTGTGGGAATCGGCGGTTCGGGAATGTCCGGCATCGCCGAGATCCTGCACAATCTCGGTTTTGAGATCAGCGGCTCGGACCAGACGGCCTCGGATGTCACCCGCTACCTTGAAGGCCGAGGCGTCACGATCTACGACGGTCACCTGGCGGAGAATCTCGACGACAGCGAAGTGGTCGTGATCTCCTCGGCTGTCGGCGAAGACAACGCCGAGGTAGTCGAGGCGCGTCGGCGCGGTATCCCGGTGATTAAGCGGGCCGAGATGTTGGGCGAGATCATGCGCCTCAAGTATTCGATCGGCATTGCCGGTACGCACGGCAAAACCACGACGACCTCGATGATCGGTCGCATCCTGCGGACCGGCAACTACCAACCGACGATCATTGTCGGTGGCATCGTGGCCGAACTCGGCACCGGTGCGGCGTTAGGCGAGGGGCAGTATCTCGTGGCCGAGGCGGACGAATACGACAAGTCGTTTCTGTCGATGTTTCCGTCGATGGCAGTCGTGACGAATGTCGAACGAGATCACATGGACTGCTACGACGATATCGAGGATTTGCACAATTCGTTTGTCGCCTACATGAACCGCGTGCCGTTTTTCGGTTCAATCGTCCTTTCGGCCGACAACGAAGACCTCATGCGCCTTCGGGATCGACTGGCCCGGCCGTTTGTCACGTTTGGTTTTTCGGTCGAGGCCGACTATCGCGCGGTCAAGGTGAATATGGAGCAGGGTCGATCCACCTTCTCGGTCTATCGTCGCGGTGAGTATCTCGGCGATATTCTCCTTCATGTTCCCGGCCGTCACAATGTGTCCAATGCGAT
>JAHJRE010000264.1 GCA_018831055.1 Bacteroidota bacterium | reverse complement strand
AGTCAAAACTCGTGCAGTTTTGACCTTGTCCGTAGCCCCCTGCGAACAACGCAGCGTCACCCTGAGCCAAGCCTGCGTCACTCTGAGCAAGTCGAGGGGTGACTCGGGGAGGCAAAAGGCGTGGCTTCTCGCGCCGGTCATGGTTCGGCTTGCGCCATGACGGGGCAACGCTCACCATGACGTTGCGCATCGGTCGGTCCAACTCTTTCCAAATCTTCCCCTCCCACCGGGAAAATCTTTCCCGATCGCATCCCGGCCACGGTCGCATCGGAAACCGATCCTATCAGCTAACTCGTTGCAAATAAATAGGCTGCCTTCACGTCGCGCCGTTTGGCACGGCCCATGCATTACGGGCCGATGGACAAATGTTTGTAGTGGAGTAACATCGTGGCTGAAACGACCAAAAACACACCGGACCCGGAATCGGGCGCAACCGCCCCGGCGCCAACCGCCGCCAAAAGCGGCCTGATCAAATATATCATATTCGGTCTGGCAGGCGTGATCGCCATCGCCGGTATTGCGTTCGGAACTCTCATGTTCCTCGGGGGCGACAAGCCGACCGCGATCACTCCGACCGAACCCACCGACCAACAACACGCCGAAACCACCCCTGCTGACAAGCCCCTTACTGATGAGGAAGTGCTCGATTCGCTCCTCGCAGCTAGCGAAGGCGACAGCGGCGTGATCGACGCAATCATGGGAAATCTCGCCGTACTCGATTATGAGCCGGACGAGAGCGAGTTAGTCGGACAAGGACACGGAATGTCGGCCGAGGATTCGCTCGAAGCGGCCGACTGGCTTGAAACGGAAAAGAAGCGGCTGACCTTTCGCGAGGATTCGCTCAACATCCGTGAAAAGAAGCTCAATCGCCAGGAACTCCAGATCAACCAGAAGATCCTTCAGATCGAACAGGCCGAATCGGCTCGTGTCGTCAACCTGGCTCGTCTTTACGACGGCATGGACTCCCGCGCAGTCGCGCGCCTGATGTCCAATCTTGATGACAACACCGTCGTCGCGATTATCCCCAGAATGAAAGCGAAAAACGCCGCAGCGGTACTTCAGCTCCTGCCGGCGCAGCGGGCCGCAAACCTTTCGAAACAGATGATTACGATCGCAGAAAAATAGACAATGAATACAGCGCCGACCAACATCCTCAACCTCCTGCTCGGTATTGTCCCGGCCCAGCCCGGCCCGGTCAACAGCGCGGTCGCCCCCACGGGCGAACAGCCGTCGTTTGACCTGCTGTTCGGCTCCTTGCTGGGCGCCAAGACGAGCGGGAACGAGGCGGTCGACACGTTCCTCGGTCAAGCTACCGCTGCGGAACAGACAAGCGAGCCGAAGGCTCTGTTCTCGACCGATCTCAAAGCGTTGCTTGAAGGCCGCTTGCCGCTTCCGACCACGGGTATCCAAAGCAGCCCGGCTCAGGTAGTCTCCAACGCGGACGGTGACGACGACGGCGATTACGCTGCCACTATTAATGGGAAGCAACCGCTGTTCGGCACGGGCGCGATAGAAACGACCAATCCGTTTGCGCCGCTATCACAGCAAAACGACACTCTTGATGTAAGGGCACTCATGGCCCTGATGCCGACCGGCACGGTCGGAACCGCCAACCGTGATCTCAATAGCATACCGGTCGACCTTCCCGAAGGCGACTATCGCATTCTCGACTGGTCGGTGACCAACGGCAATCTCAACCTGCAGCTTGCTTCAGCCGACAGTGCTGCTGATTCGTTGATTCGGGTGTCGTTGCCGCTCAACAGCCTCAATCTGTCGCCGGAGACGGCGAAGTTAGTCAACCCCACCGGCTGGCAGCGGTTCGATCTCGACGGATCCACCGATCAGAGCAGGCAATTGCTCAAAGCTTTTGAAGCCGTCAATCTCAAAGAACTCAAGATAGAGATCGCCAATCCAAGTGTCGCTAACACCGCGACCGATTCTTCCAAGCCGATCCAGCTCACGCTGGTGGCGGCGAATGTCGGTCAGGAAGTGGCGATCAAGGCGAACATCAACCGCAACGAGATTCGCGCTCGAATCAGCACCGATCCCAACGCCATTGCAACGAAATCCGACGGGACTCCCCGGTCATACGGCCAGGGGGAGACGCGAACGGTTGTCAGCGCGCAGGCGGCGATCCTCGGCGCCGGTCGGGCCGGTTCGGCCGATGGCCGCTTACTGAGCGGTTCGACCGTGGGTGGTTTTGACTTGTTCGCAAAAGCCTCGAATGATTCACCCCAGTCCGGGGCGACCGCGCAGGTCGATCAAATGTCGGCGCT
>JAHJRE010000263.1 GCA_018831055.1 Bacteroidota bacterium | reverse complement strand
CCGGGCGCCGTCGGGATCGGTTTTTACCATCACCAGCGGGAACAGGCGCGCGAGTTGCGCCGCGGCTTCGCCCTGCCGGTCATGGTCGAGCGTCTTTTCGCCGACGAAAATGGTCGGGGCGAGGCGGGTATTACGAATGATTTTAGACAATGATATCCTCTTTGCCGCCACGGCCGGAGATGATGATCTGGCCTTCCTCTTCGAGACGGCGGACCGCTTCAACGATTCGTCCCTGGGCCGCCTCGACATCGGACAGTCGGGTCGGTCCCATGAACTCCATCTCCTCGCGGATCATGATGGCGACACGCTCGGAAACGTTGGCGAAGATTTTCGCCTTGACCTCGTCACCGGCCGCCTTGAGCGCGATCGCCAGATCCTTCGTCTCCACTTCCTTGAGGAGGCGCTGGACCGAGCGGTCGTCGAGCAGCACGATATCGTCGAAAACGAACATCATATTCTTGACCTCGGCGGCCAGATCGGGGTCCTCCGCTTCGAGTGACTGAAGGATGTTCTTCTCGGCGGTGGTATCGATCAGGTTGAGGATTTCAGCGATTGCTTTGGCGCCGCCCGATGCCGACATCACGCCGGAGGCGGTCGCGTCGAAATGCCCGGAAAGGGTCTGCTCAATTTCGCGCAAAATCTCCGGAGCGATCTTTTCCATTGTCGCGATCCGCAACGACACTTCGGCCTGCAATTCGGGGGTCAGCTCCGATAGAACGGACGCCGCGTGCTGCGGGGTGAGCTGCGTGAGGATCAGGGAGATCGTCTGCGGGTGCTCGTTTTGCAGGAAACTGGTGAGCTGCTTTGGGTCGATGTCTTTCAGCAGTGAAAACCCCGACGATTTGATGGACGATTCGAGGCGTCCCATGATTTCTCTCGCCTTGGGACCGCCGACCGCCTTTTCGAGAATCTGGCGGGCGAAGTCTATACCGCCCTGGGAAATGTATTGACGCGCCATGAAGATCTGGTAACATTCGTCGATCACCTTCTCCTCGACTTCCGAGGGAACATCGCGGAGATTCGCGATCTCGATTGTGATCTTCTCCAGGTCGTTTTCGGGCATCCCCTTCAGCACGTGCGCCGATACTTCGGGGCCGAACGCGACCAGAGCCACCGCCGCCTTCTGGAGGGCGGACATCTCATCAAATTTGAGCATCATTGGTCAATCATCATAGTTTGAATGGCCCGCGCGATTTCCTCCGGCTGCTGCTTGGCGACTTCCTGCATTTCGTCGACCAGGCGCGTCCGGCGCGCTTCGTGAACCACTCGTTTGGGCGCCTCTTCTATTTCCTCTTCGTCCACTCCGGGATTTCCGGAGGTCGACCGCGCGACCGGGCGCGTACGCGGCGGCGGGGCCAACGCTCCCATCGCCTTGAACAGTTTCCCGGCTTTCTTGCGAAGGTACAGGAATCCGAACACCGCCAGCAGACCGAGACCGATCTTCTTGGCGAGATCAAGATAGAATTCGCGTTCATACATACTGTCGAGCGCCTGACGGTCATCGACCAGGTTGCGCCGGTCGAAAGCGATATTCACCATTTCAATCTGGTCGCTGCGCTGCGGGTCGAATCCGACCGCGTTTTTGACAATCGCAGCCAGACGATCGAGCTCTTCCTGAGATCGCGGCTGGTAGACCGTCTCACCGGCTTCGGCGCCCGGTTCGGCCTCCTTGTATACACCGTCGACCATGACCGCAACCGACAGTCGTTGGATCGATCCGATACCGTTGATAATGTGCTCAACCGTCTTATTCAGTTCGTAGTTCGTAATCGTAGTTTCGGTGTTCCCCTCTTCCTGGCTTTCGCTGGTCTCATCGGCTTTGTCCGACGACGAGTTCGCCACCTTCGTGCGTTCCTCGCTCCGAACCGAGGGGCTGTTGGGATCGTACGATTCGGAAGTCCGCTCGAGCTGATCGAAATTGAGATCGGCGGTCACCCGGACTACCGAGCGATCCGGTCCCAGGACGTTGTCGAGCATCGACTGGGCCTTATCTTCGAGATACAACTCGGCTTGCTTGCGCACATCGAGCTGCGATGAAGTCAGGCCGGCGAGGGCGTCGGACTGACGGCCCGAGGACAGCAGGTTGCCGTCGTAATCAACAACAGAGATATTTTCCGGTTTGAGCCCCTCGACCGACGACGCCACGAGGTGCGAGATGCCGTTGAGCTGATTCTTGTTCAGCCCGCCGCCCTTGAGTTTGAGAACGACCGAGGCGGTGGCCTGCTGTTGATCTTCCTTAAACAGCCGATCCTGCGGCATGACTATGTGCACGCGGGCGGCCTGCACCTCGGAGAGCTGCATGATGGTGCGGGTAAGTTCGCCTTCGAGCGCACGACGGAAATTGAGATTCTGGAGGAAGTCGGTCATCCCGAGATTGTTGCCGTCGAACAGGGCGTAACCGACGGTGCCGTTGCGCGGCAGTCCCTCGGCCGCGAGTGAGATGCGCGTCTTATAGACGTCATCGGTCGGAACCGAAACAACCCGTCCGCCGTCGCTGAGTTGGTAGGGGATATTGTTGTCGGTCAAATACGTCACGACCTCCCCCGCTTCCGATTCATCGAGATCGGAATACAAACGAGAGTAGGTGATGTCGTTGACCCACCCGACCATGAGGAAAATACCGACCAGCGTCCCGGCGACTACTCCGAAAAGCATCATCACCTGGCTGGCGGTCATTCGCCCGATCATCGCCGAGAGGTTTGCAAAGAAGTCCTTGATTGGCTCCATCGTCCGTCCTATGTCCTGTTGACGACCGTCCCTGGTCGCGTGGAATCGACGTTAACGCCTATACCGGCATGCGAATCAGTTCGGAATAGGCATCGACTAATTTATTTCGGATCTCAATCAACAGCTCGGTGGCGATTCCCGCCTCCTCAGCCTTGACCATCACCTGGTGCAGTTCAACCGGTTCGCCGTCCAGAAAGGCCTGTTGGATG
>JAHJRE010000262.1 GCA_018831055.1 Bacteroidota bacterium | reverse complement strand
TTCGTTTGAGTGGGTGAGAAGCGTCAACATTTGTTGGCTTCAATCCTGTTCTCCATTGATATGAAGTTTGAATTGGGCCGGAGCCGCCCGATCCTCGCCGTGCCCGACGGAGTGCCTTCACGATTACGCTGTCGTAATCGCCGGGGGGATCATTCCGCTTTTATCGTACATCTTTATCGCTCAGATTACGACGGCGCTGCACGTGTCGATCGAGGTGACCCTTGCGGCGTTGTTCGTATTTGGCTTCGCGAAGGTTCGTTTCACCGGACTCAATCCGATCAAGGGGGCCTGTTGAATAAGCCAAGTCACGACCTCATGCGAAGTCCGTTGCGACTACTAAAGAATGTCGAATCGACTCCGGCTCAAGGATGTGGCCAGAGGTTGCTTCGTCGTCCGCCTTCGGCGGTCTCCTCGCAAAGACGTTCCCCGGAGTTTTTCAACAGGCCCAAGGGGTGGATCCAAACGGTGTTTATCGGCACTCAGGCGGGCTCGGCGGCGATTCTGATCGCGCGTATGATCGACTGAGCCTTCCAGGTTGCCTCGGCAATACCCGTTTTCGAATACATGAAACCGGGGTATCCTGAAGCCCCGTCGCAGTAGGCAAAGCCGGGATCCTAAGGCGGATCGACGGCGTCTTTGATTTGTCTCTGTACCGCCGAATTAGAATAAAACGCAAGCGTTTCAATTTTGTAATGCCGTTTTCGAATATTCGAAACGCGCCGGTTTTATCGTCAACGATTTGCTGCCTCCCTGATTGAGTCTCCCGTGGGCTCTAATACCGAAAACAGCAGTTTCGATAATTCGAAAACGCAAACCACATATCCCTTGCCGGAGTAAGGAAAAGCGCCGGGGCCCAATAGCCGCCGGCGCTTTGTTTTTCGTTCATTTGAGCTCGGATCTACTGACCGTCGCTCTCGATATCGATCTGGATATTCTTCTGACCGTTGGCGTCGGTGTCGATCGTGACGTTTTTGACCGTGCCGCCCTGAGCCTTGATCTGCTCGGCGATTTGGGCCGCGATCTCAGCGTCGGTGAGGCCGTCGGTGGCTACCTCGATTCGGAACAGCTTCTCCAACGCCTGGGCATAGAGCGTTCCCGAGACGCGACGGATAACCGGTGCGCTGGTGGCGGTCGGCTCGATCCCGGTCAGAGCTTTGTAGGCGCTGACCGTGGCGTTGGCCTCGGTTTCCGATTTCAGCCCGACGATCGTGTAGCGGGCTTCGGCGCCGTTATCGGAGAGGTTCACCGAGCTGTTTTCGATGCCGACTGCGGACAGGGCCGCGACATAGGCGTTCGGTTCGACGGCGCTGTCGGACGGGGCGGTCAGCGACACGGTATAGCCGACGACGCTTGAGTAGGGCAGCGGGATGAGAATCGAAAAGACGAGGAACGCGGCGAACGCCACGGCTCCGGCGGTCAGTTTCGGGTAGGATCGGATGGATTGCATTATGGTCGCCATGATGGATGTCTCCCTGGTTCGGTCGGCCAGTTGCGCCTCGACCCGTGTTTTCAGGAATGTCAGTTCACTTGCGGGCGGGGTATCCGCGCGTCGTTCGGTCTGAAACGCCCGGTCGAGAATTTCCTCGGCCTGTCGGGTGTTATTCCTGGTCTTGCGGTAACGCATATCCGGCCTTTCGCATCGTTACGGGTGGTGGTTGTTTCGGCGCGAGATACTTTTCGATCTCGTGACGCATCTTGCGCCGGGTTCGGGCCAGCCGCGCTTTGATCGTCCCATCGGGGCGGTCGAAGCTTGCGGCCAGTTCGGCAACTGTCCAGCCCTCAAGTTCGAACAGGGTCACCAGTGCGATTTCATCCGGTTTGAGGGCGGCAAACGCCCGGTCCAGCCAGCGCCGCGCGGTCAATTCGCCGGCAGGATCGTGAGCGTGTTCGATCATGATCGATTCGTCGGAAACTTCTTCCTGGCGGCGCCGCAGCGATCGGAACCGGTTTTTGTAACCGTTGATCAGTATCCGGTACAGCCACGGCCGGAGGGCCCCGGGGTCGCGAAGTGAGTCGATCTTTCGCAGGGCGGTCAGGAGGCCGTCCTGGTAGAGATCGTCACCGTCTTCGAGATTCCCGGTCAACCGTCGGCAAAAGCGCTGGGCTTTTGCGTGCTCCGGTTCAAGCAGTTGCCAGAATTGGTTTCCATTCATAGTTGCTACCCTTAAGACACCAATATGGCGGATTCGGTTGCGTCGGGACAGGGGTTTTCCTCCAAAGGCAGGTCCGTTCCGGACCTGCCGAGAATCGAGCGTCGGGCACGACGGACCGGGGCAGGTCCCTCTTCAGGGGTCTTGACCTACAATTTGTTATGGTGAGACCTGCACCGTCATGGTGAGCGGAAGTCGAACCATGACCCGCACGAACCTCGAATGCAACACCTCTGCCCGTCAGCCTTCGACTCCGCTCAGGCTGACGTTACTCTCGCTCAGGGTGACGCTGCTGCTTGAAAGGCGTCAAGACCGCACCCTCCGGGACCTGCCCGAACCTCAATTGCTCAACTTCAGGTACCTTTTCACTCTCGATTGCGTATGTTACATTGTCACAGCAGTTTTAACCAGTACTCCAACATAGCCGGTAACCTTGGGCCGGCCCAATGTGTCTTAGGGGCGCATGGAACACAGTAGGGACCTATTCTGGACACTCCATGAACCGGAACATCCGCGGGCGCGGGCGTTCTGCCGCAAACTGGCGGGCAATCGGGACGACGGCGACGACCTGTATCAGGACGCGCTGGTCGCCGCTCTCACCGGTTTCGGCAGCCTTCGGGATCCCGACGCTTTTCGACCCTGGCTGTACCGGATCATCGTGAACACCTTCCGCAACCGGTTGCGCCGGTTTCACGCCGACCGCCTTCGGCGGTTTCGCGACCAATCGACGTCGGCACCGACCGAGGGATTCAGTGCAACCAGCCCTGAGGCGGCTTATGCCGCCCGCCGGCGGCTCGAGCTTGCTCTCCGGGCGCTGTCGCTCGAGGAGCGCGCCCTCGTGACGATGTTCGAACTCGACGGCTGGGCGCTGGCGGAGCTGACGGAAGTGTTCGGGCGCTCGGTGGGAGCGTTGAAGGTCCGGTTGTTCCGGGCGAGACGAAAGATGCGCAAAGCGGTTCTTAAACAAATGACCGCCGAGCAACAAACCGCAAACGCCCTTACGGGCAAGGATGAGATATGCGTTGCTGGGAAGCCAGGCGAAAACTGACCGAGTCGCTTAC
>JAHJRE010000261.1 GCA_018831055.1 Bacteroidota bacterium | reverse complement strand
TTTGGTCGAGCGTTTCTGCGGCATGTCAATCTCCTTCGCAGCAGGCAGGCTATTCTATAGAGGGCAATATGTATTGCCACTATCTATTTTGTCAAGGGATGTATCGACCGGCCGGACGAACGCGGGCTTACCGCACCAGCACCATCTTGCGGGTAGCCGAACCCTCATCGCTGCGAAGGCGATAGAAATAGATCCCCGAGGCGACTTCGTGGCCGTTTTTGTCGCGGCCGTTCCACTCGATGACGTGCGGTCCGGCGCCCGCCGTTTCATTCAGCAGAGTCGCAGTGCGACGGCCGAGCAGGTCGAAAATCTCAAGGATCACGTGTTGACTCCGGTTGAGTTCGAAACTGATAGTTGTGCTCGGATTGAATGGATTGGGGTAGTTCTGCCTGAGGGTGATCGTCTCCGGCAGAAAATACGGATCAAGGGCGGCATCCGGCGCCTGATGACCGAGCACATAGGCAATCAGCCGGCGGGCGTCGTCTGTGTCGATTGCCCACAGGTGAAATGCAAACGTGTAAACATTGGAGCCGGGGAACCGATTAAGCAGACCGCAAGGGAGACCGTCAAGCAGCGACGATGACGGGTATTTCGACCCGTACCGATAGAGCACCTCGGCGGCCGAGTCCGGGTAGAAACCGGGGGTGAGCGGGAGGTAGCCGTCGATCTCAAACAGCGTATGAATGAAATTCGTCATCCGATCCGAGGTCGTGTCGACCGCGATCGGCGGGAAGCCGGGTTGTTCAGGAACGGCGTAACTGAACCCGGCCAGGGAGTCGACCACGCCGTAGGTTTGGTACAACCCCTGCCACGTACAGATGTGAATCGAATCAAGATGAAAATAGCGCGACTCGAACGAGGTCGGCTCGCAGCGGATCCAGCTCTTATTCGTATTCAGGTTCAGATCCAGCGGACCCGGCGGCGTACCGAAATAGACGAGATCGCGACCGGAGGCGATAATTCGCTCAAGGGTATGGTAGGCCGGCTCGTTCCATTTGGTCAGCACGCCCGGCGAGGCCATTTCTTCGACAAGAATCACCCGGTAGCGAGCGAGATCGACCCAGTTGACGTTGTAGTCGATATCATCCGTGTGAACGTTCCGGTTGGTGTCGGCCCACGAATAGATGTCGTAATCGTATCCGTCAAGTAATCGATCATAATACGCAAACAGCGAATCACGCCGCACCCAGTCGTGCAGGCTGCCGGTCGAAGACAAAATCACCAGGAGATCCCGGGAAGGCGCGACCGATTGAGCCGCCGACACCAGACGGGAAAAGGGCCCTTCATCACCGTATTTGTTGACTGCCGTTACCCAGTACCAGCCATCGTTGCTGACTTTGGTATCGATGTAGCCGGTCTGCGGTGCGGGAACCGAATCATACGCCTGCATTTGATAATAGCACCACGGGCGACCATCGGTACGGCCGGTTCGCCGGGGAAGAACCGGCGAAAGAGCGGAGTCCATCGCCAGAAACGGCGCGTAACGCCCCAGCGCCTGGGCCGAGTCGCTGGCTTTGTAAATTCGATACCACACAATGTCGGGACTTTCGGACGGAAACCACGAAAGCACTACACCGGTGTCGCCGGGGCGATAAAACGCGTGGTAGCGCTTCATCTGCACCGTGTCGGGAATAAGTGCCTGGTTACCGTAGCCGACCACCACCGATGGTGACCGATCGCCGGGACCGTCTGCCGTTACGTGGGCGACCGAGGCAAAGTAATATTTAGCCGGATCCAACCCGGTCAATTCGACTTCCGAAGCGGCCGGCGAGACCGTCGCTGCCAGCCGGACATCGGGGGGTTCGGCTCCCTGACGAACCATGCGGGGGGCCACGTAGTACGAATCGGCGACCGGGGTAAGGTAAACATTGTAGCCGGTGATATCCGGGAAGACCCGTGGGTCCCAACTCAGCCGGACGGTATCACCGGAGAGATAGGCCGGTTGGAGACCTGTTGGAGGTCGATGGGGATCCAGAATCAGATCGGTCGCACCGACTGCGGCTTCCGCCCGCTCCCGGAATATCTCGAAATTCAAGTTTCTCAGATAGTGGTCGTAGGCTCCGGCGGCCAGATTGGCGCCGTTATGCGGATCGGTATGGACAAAGTCGGCGCCGAAGAGGGCATAGACGACGCGGGCGGAACTGTCGGGGGCAAGGTCGAACGGTCCCAGCGACAAAATCGCCTGATGGTCGATTCCGTTCGAGATGTCGATTGCCAATAGCCGGTTTTCGAGGTACATCCATAGTGTATCATCGGGCTGGATCGACGCGGTCCGGATTTGATCGTAATCCCACTC
>JAHJRE010000260.1 GCA_018831055.1 Bacteroidota bacterium | reverse complement strand
TTATATTATACATAGATGGGGAAGAAAAAGATTCTTGTAATATTAGTTTAGAACCAATTAATCCATCAGAGATATAATTCACTCCCAAAATCTCCTCATTATCTCTTCCATTTAAATTCACAGAAGAACTGGTTTTTAAGTTTTGATGAAGAGCAAACTTCTTCTAGAAAAAAGAGATAACTACATTTCAAATATATATCAGATATATATAATACAAAATTAACCTATATGCTACATAATAGGAATATTTATATATGGACATTTCTTAACCACCTCATGGTCTTTGGAAAGAACAATAAAGAAAATGTGGAAAGGAAATCAAAGGATGAGAGATTCAAGAATGTTGCAGGCAGAAGGGTTCAGAATATCCTCAACCAAATGAGACTTTTAAGGAATTGCTCAAATCAAGGGAACTATTCCTATAATGATGAACAAATAAAGAAAATCTTCTCTGCAATTAACGAGGAATGGAAACATGTTCAATCTGAATTCAATAAACATAAAAATAAACGCCAGGGGTTTAGTTTGTAATGGCGAACAAATCAAATCAATTTTTTTCACCTGAAGATCATATTTCAATTGATGCAGAGCATACTTTAGAGCAGCTATCTGGAAAATTTCAGAGTGTAAAAGATGGCCTGCCTGAATTAATAAAAAATAGTAAAGACCATTATGCCAGGTTAAACGTTAAAAAATCACAAGATCGGCAGATAATCATAATCATATCTGAAGATGGAGAAAACTTAGGCGTTCTTGATTTTGCGGGCGCTGCTCTAGCAGATTTCAAGGGATGGAAAACCTGGTCAAGCAGGACAGCCAATAGGAAAGAAATGTCTAGTGACATTGAAGCAGGTTATGGTAATGGGGGAAAATCTTTTATGGTTCGAGGGTGCAATAAATTGTCTAGTATGTGCGGGTATAGAGATTGTAAAATAAATAAGTGGGGATTCCTAAATGATGAACCTAAATTAAAATATCATGCAGGAATCTTCAAGAAGTCTGGAAAAGAATTAAAAAACTATGTAGAACAAGACCACCAATTAGTGCTAAATTCAGAATTAAGCGTTTATGGAATTGAGATAAGTTCCCTTCCAAAAGAAGCCCAAGAGGTTTTTGAAAAAAGAAGATCTTTCACTCTTGTCTCATTAATGAGGGTAAGAGACTGGCAAAAGTTGCATAGGCCAGGTCGCCTAAAAATCTTTAGTTCTCTACCAGATAACATAATGCAGCACGCTCAAGCATCTTTAACCTTAGACACTTGCAATGTCTGGGTAATGAAAGGATCAAAACTAATCTATCCAGAAAAATTGAAAGTTTCTGATCTTCCCTCTTTTGAAGGATTAGAGGATTTGGAGCCAATTCCAATTCCATCCAAACTTATAGATCCTGAAACTTCTGAGGAGATTGAGTTAAGATTCAAGGTACCAGAAAACAATAATTTAATCTTAAAAACAAGTAGACAAAATCTAAGACTTTCAGATAGACACAAGGCAAGAAATGTAATTAGGATAAAAAATGAGAGAAATGTAGTTGCAAATTGGCTGATGGCCGATCTGGTTTCTTTAACATCTTCTGCATTTATTTATGGCACATTAGTTTGTGATCTTATTGAGGAAGAGTCCATAGCAGGTTCGGATAGAATGAATCTTGCAGACAATGCTTTGATCAGATCTCTGAAACATTGGGTTTCCAACCAATGTGTTGAAATTGCTAAAAGGATCCATAAGATACAACTGAGTAAGAATTCGGATGAAGATAAAAATGCAGTTTCAGAAACATTACAAAAATTAAGAAATCTTATGAGGGAATTTTTAAGAAGAGACATAACAGAAGGAGATGCTGGAGATGATTTCGAGGGGGGAAGAACGAGGAGAAGTGGAGCAATAAGAAAAAAGGGAATGAATATAGATGAAATTGTCTTGGAGCCTCAAAGAAATAGTTTACTCTTGCCTTTAGGAACCACAGTCCCTCTAGTGATTAAATGTTACGAAACAAGAGGTGAAGAAAAATTTTTAGTGAGTTGTGATTCGCTTGTACCTTGTGCAGATAAATCTGATTTGGAATGGGTAGGAAATAATATGATAAGAGGCACAAAAGAAGGGGTGGTAAGATTATTTTTTGAGACACTTGATGGCAAAGTCCAGTCAAATACACTCAATATAAAAATATTGAATATAGAAGAAATCAAAGTTGGAGAGCAAGAAAGAGTCCTGAAACAGGGGGAGAGATATCCTCTTAAAATAACTTCCTTTGGTGAAGAGGGTCAGGAGTTTACTAACCTTATTTATGAAACGTATGTTGATGAAATCGAGATGGGATCTATTAATCGAGATGGAATATTCACTGCGGGGGGACTATCTGGTTATGCTACTGTAAGGATAAAGTATGGGACAAAAGAAAATCAAGTTAAAACTCTGAGGGTCCAAATAGGAGAAGAAAAAATAAGTGGTTCAGGGGGAGATAAGGGAAATGATATTCCCCTTATTTTACTTTGTAGTAGGGAATCTCCCAACAGTGAAGATCGGCTTGCAGAATCTAGAACCCATCCAGGTGGAGAAGATCATCCCACAATAATTGATAATGAACCTTTGTGGAAAGGAATAATCTGGATTAATTCAGATAGCAAAGAATCGAGGAAGGCTAGATCCAGAGGGGAGGGGGGATTCATGAAAATAGGTTCACCAACATTCCAACAATTTTTAACTCTAAAATGTTTTGAAGTTCTAAAAAGGTTGAAAATGGAAGATGATGTTGGAGGAGATAGTTTCAATATGGATGAATTTAGAAATGGAATAGCCAATGCAGAAATGGAAACTGCTAGTTTCTTAGACAAGGCCTATATTTTAGTAAAAGAGTTAGTGGGTGGAGAAGAAGATGAGGAGTAATCAGAATCTAACCTCTGCGGAAGAAGTCCTCCTCGCAGCTGCTAAAATAAATAATTCTGGAAAAAAAGAGTTTACTGAATGGGAATTAACTGTGGAGGCTTGGAGTCCGAATAAAAACAGGTGGGGCCTTAGAGGTTATGAAGCAGACTATCCCGATCACAAAAGGGTTATGAATGAGGTGATGGCTGGAGGTACTCAAAAAGTTGTGGGAAAGGGTTGGCTGGAGAGAGTAAAGCCAAATTATTATAAGGTTACTTCTGCAGGATTAGCAAAAGCCCAGTCTCTTATCAAGATAGAAACAGATTCTAAAAAGAAGAACTTATATGAATATGATGCACTTGTTCCTTTTATTGATAATTCTGTTTTTGAAAAGTTTTGTAAGGACCACAGGGAACCTAAGACCTGGTTGGGAGCAGCCGCTTTTTTAAAACTAAAGAAATATGATGCAGAATCTCTAGATCGAAGGATAAAGGGCATCGTAAGTTCCATCGAGGAAGCTAGAAAGTGGATGGATAATAACAAATCTGAAGTCTTATGCAGAGACAATCGTTCTAGACCCATAACAAAGAATATTCTAAATTTATTGGAAGAATTTCTCTCCACCATAGAAGAGAGATTTATGGATCAATTCAAAGCCATAAGAAGGCAATAATCATTTTTCCAAGACCAAAATTCTATCTATCTTAGTAACATTTCCTCTTTTCTGTCCCCAAATCTTACTGACTTTACTATTATCATTTATTTTGTCCTCAATATTATCCATTAATTTAAAACCTAACGGTTTAGCACAATTTTCCCAAATATCTTGGGCAAGATTTTTTTCCTTTATATCTCCGATTACCAAAACCAATTTTTTCCTCGGTTTTAAAACTCTTTTTAATTCTTCTAGAGCTCCGAACATAAATCCTCTATATTTTATAAGAGATTGTGTGAAAAACAATTTTTTATCTACATCTCTTGCATTTTTTCCAAGAAACCAGAGTCGAATCCAATTGAACTGCCCATATTTTATTACCTTAGTGTAAGGAGGGGAAGTTATAATAAGGTCTACAGAAGAATCTTCTAGCCTATAGATATTTGCTACATCTAAATTATAGGCCTTTCCTTTGGCCATCAATGGTTTTTGATAATTCTTCTCTACCTTTTTTCTCAGAATATTAAAAACATCCCTTCTTGGTTTTTCTAAATTATGCTCCTGGATATATTTTTTTATATAATTTGGAGACATAGAGAATGCACTAGGCATGCTGATCGAAAAATAGCTTTCACTACCGCCATGAATCGAACCTGTTATGATTGCAGATATGAAAGCATCTAGATTTTTATTTTTCCAATCTAATCTGGACCTAAGAAAAATCAGTTGTTTTAATGTGGAATCATGAAAAAGCATTCTTATATGATCTTTCTCCTGATTAATATCTATTTTCTCAGGATCAAATTCTCTTTCCAAACTATCTATTTTTGAGAGGATTCTCTGTTTGCTCGGAGGATTGCTTTTCACTTTTGTCAATAAGAATGCAAGAGGATTTCTATCATTTCCAATACCAACTCTGTTATTTAGGCATGCTTCTAATACAGTAGTTCCCCTTCCTGAAAAAGGATCAAACACAGACTCGCCCTCTTTAGAATATTTTTTAATAAAATGATTTGGAAGGGAAGGAGGGAACATCGCCATATAGCTACACAAAGAATGCAATTTATGATAATCTTTCTTAGAATAATTCTTCCAAGGAGTTAGGGACAATACTTGATTTTCCATTTGACCTCTTTATTAACTTAATCATGTAAATGAACTATATAAATATTTTTTAGCACTACAAAAGAAAACACTTTCCCTTCCTAAAAAACAAATATAACAAATCAATAAGCAAAGGAATCCACTAACCTATGCTATACAAGATATTTTTGAATCGGGAACTTCTGGACCAACTCTATCGAAAATAATAGGCTTATATTCTATCATCTGCTTGTTTCTCTCAACCATTCCAAAAGACAGATTTATTTGAATCGCACCATCCACAATTTTTGCTTGCATATTAAAGCCACTAACCCCCAATAAAATCTTCTTTGATAGTTGAAATACTTCTGAAGCATTCATAATCTGTAAACCAACTATGAAGTTTTCCTCATCAAAATCAATTACCAGGCTAGATAATTCTACAGAATGGGAATATTCCCTATCTTTTACTTTGAAGAAGAGAATATCATTAGCATAATCATAATCAAACTGACCAACCTTATTTAGAGATTTTTCCATTTTCAAAATTTTCCTTTTGCTTCTTATTTAAAATATAAAATGTGACTATATAAATTTTGTTAGAACCAAGACTAATGATGATTTTTAATAAAGCTTCCCCTTTATCAAAATTGTATATTACTGCACAGTTTCCATTTTTTTCAACCCCAATCTCTAAGGGAGTTTCATTAAATACTATTTCTTTCAGCGAGTCTTCTGTATAGATCTTCCTTTGCCTTTGACTTAACCTAAAGAATGTATGGGCCGTCGTTTCAATGTTCCCTATCCCGAATTGCTTAACTCTTTTAATGAATTCCGAGACTTTAATCTTATCCCCTATTTTGTGTTCATCTAGCATACTAGATCTAAGAGAGACCCTATTTTAATTATTTCTAAAACAGAATTATCAACTATCCCACTCCCCTCAAAATTAGTATAACAAATCAATAAGCAAAGGAATCCACTAATCGACGCCACTAAATCTCCAGTATGATTTTACTGGTTAATTATGAGCGCAGCGAGTGGGGATGGGAAAGAATAATACTCTCTATCTATTTTTCCAATTAACATTATGTCTCGTAGTCATATTAGAAATATTATTCCTCCACCAGCCAATAAGAATAAAAAAACCTCCAAGGAATAATAAGAGGCTTACAATCATAGACCACATGAAAATTTCGGAACTATTCAGAAATGTATTTGTGAATGATAGTCTAAACAAAATAATTGAAGCAAGAATTAATATGACTCCTATTGAGATTGGATGTTTTCTAGAAAAATAGCTTATCTTTTGAAACAGAGAATATCTAGGTCTCCGTTTTCCATGTCTTGGACGATGCCTTCTTTCCCTCTTAGCCATTTATTCAAAAAGATTTTGAGGTATTTAAATTTTAGTGGAAAGTATTAAAAAATTCAAATTACTTATTACTCAATGAGATTGTCTGATTGGTGGTATGATATCAGAACGAAAAGGATAAGGGAGAAAAAGCTAGCAGAGAAATCATTAAAGGCATCTCTCATCAAAAGGGAAAGTGTTTGCAATTTCAAGGGATGTAAGAAAAAACTAAATCTAATCAACACATATCACTGTCCTTATTGTGATAAAGACCATTGTGAAACTCATAGAATCCCTGAAAAACACGAGTGTGAATCTCCAAGACTACCTTATGGAATGAGAAAATTTGGTTCTAAAACGCAAAGAAATCTTTAAAGAATTAACAAATCAATAAGCAAAGGAATCCACTAATCACACTTCACTAGTCTTCTTCTGTTTCCAAACCTCTCAGATTTCTCCTCGAGCTTCTTCAACAATTTTCAACTAGCTCAGTCAACGCCCATATTTCTTGTTAGACATCAGTCTT
>JAHJRE010000259.1 GCA_018831055.1 Bacteroidota bacterium | reverse complement strand
GGCTGCCACTGCCGCGCGGCCGAAAAGGTCGATCCGGCGATTCCGCACTGCAATTCGATCCTGAATCGGCAGCAAATCAGCCACCCGCCTCGAATTCAGAGCTGCGGCTACAACCGGCAGGAAAACCACCGCTTCGGCCTTGGCGTTTTCGTTTGCAAACTGAATACCTTTCAGGGACTCTATCGGAAACCGTTGGCAGATCAACCCCGTCCGCTCCTGCAACTCGGCAACGAAAGCCTCATTCCCGGCCAATTGTCCGCACAAATGAATGATCGGTGTCGAGGATGTCGCTCGCTGACCGGCAAAATAGTCAAATGAAGTCTGGATATCGGTTGACAACGTTTCGACAAAAAACGATCGACGGGTCGGATCGCTGAGGTCTCCGGCCAGTTTTCCTCCCGTATTCGTATGGTGATAGAATTCCAGCGTGGAGCCGTGATAGAAGGCAATCTCCGAGGATTGTGAACCGATAGTCAGTACCGTATACGCCTGGACCGGATCATAATCGGGCAGGGACGGCAGGATTTTGCCGACGACCTCATGACTGTGACACACCGAGCCAACCGTGACCTTGAGATCATCGAACGGCTGTAACACTTGGCGAATTCGACGTTGTGTTGCGGCGTAGAGCGCCACCTTATAGCGCGACTGCCCGGAGCTTTCGAGCTTGAACGCGGGGCGGAAATCAATGTTGCACTCCGTCAGGGGAAACGGGAGCTGGCGCGCCGCCTCAATTTGAACCGCAGCTTTCAGATCCGAATGTTTAAGCACCGGCATGAGGAAAGTCCGAAAGGCCGTCTCTTGCCCCGACACGGCCACCCGCACCTGAGTGCCACGGTGACCAAACGTCTTAAGGTATTCGCCGATTGTCTTCTGGATCGCCTGCCGACGTACCGCCCCATCCGCCTCGTCGGCCGGTACAGGCTGCTCTCGTACGTCAAGAACAGTCCGACGCCAGCCGAGATGGCGCACGGTCGCCATCCGGATCGCGGTTTCGCCTACAACAAAAGCGATCGTCCGACCGATCAGGGGAGAGGTGCGCGCGGCAATCCTCGTCTCGACCAGTCGTGACCGATCCGGTGACCCGCCTTCAGCTTTCCGCCGCAGAATGTTTTTGACGCTAATCATCAGGTGCTTTTCTTAAAGTGAGATCCCGATCGTATCCGTCCCGCCGACTGAAAAGAGTCGGCGATTCAACCGATCGTACAGGTACGCGCTGCCCCAGGCATCGCGCAAATAGCTTCCGCCGGTCGAATCAATATACGGTCCGTGCCAGCCCAGTCCGGTCAGGCGGTCATACGGCGCAATCGAGTCCGGCTTGTCGACAAGATCCGAAAGCTGGTTGGGCAGATGCCCGACGTTGCCCTCGTAGCCCGCCGCAACCGGCTTTCCGCCGGCCACCAGATCCGGGTTGCCGACGACCGCAAGGCGCAGCTCCTGCAGCTCCTTGCGGGTTGCCGTCTCTTTGGCACTTTCACCGATATCGGCGAACTTCGGGATCGCCACCGCGGCGAGAATGCCGAGTGTGACGATGATAATTACGAGCTCAATCAGCGTGAAGCCGCTCTGACAACGCCGGGTCGACCCTGTCGAAAGCTGATTCACGATTCGATCCCTACCACTCATTTTCGCTATGGCCGTCGCTGTTCATCCAAATCTCTCCCGTGGTCGGGTTATACACCCAGCCGCCGGCCGCACCCATGACCGTACCCTTGATCTGACCGGTACCATCGAGCACGGAATCCGGAACCGCTGTCTGGAACGGGTTGGAAGGAACTGCCTGGGCCATTACCGTGCCCGACGTGCGAACTTCGGCAACGCTCGGCCAGACGGCCGAACCGGTTTTAACTGCCTGGTTGGCGTAGAAAATCGTGATTCCCGAACGAAGCGATCCGAGCGAACTGCGGGCAGCGGCCTCACGGGCTTCACCCGAAAGATCCTGATACTTCGGAATGGCTACCGCAGCCAGAATACCGAGTATCACGATAATGATTACGAGCTCAATGAGCGTGAAACCCTTTTGGTTCTTTAAAGCGTACATCTCGTGTACCTCCTTGAGTCTTTCTGATAAATGGTTGTCTATAGACATTATCGGCTGTTCCGGGCCATTCAGTGAGCCCGAATCAGCCTTTAAATACCTTGATTAAGTTCCACATAGGCAAGAAGATAGCCAGTGCAAGGAGCAGTACGAAGGCCCCCATCACAACCGTCAGGATCGGCTCCAGGATGGCTGTGAGCTGCCGTGACGTATACTGCACCTCCTTGGAGTAGTGCCTCGATATCTCACTAAGCATATTTCCCAGCGATCCCGACTCCAGTCCGATAGTAATCATCTGCAACGCCAACTCAGGGAAATACTCGAACTCGGTTGTCGCCAATCGACTGTCCTTGCCGTCGCGAAAAAGTTCCGTCATGGTTTTGATTTCCGCCCCGATTGCTGTGTTTTTGATGGAACTGGCCAGGATATCCAGACAACGAATCAACGGCAGTCCGGAATCGAACAGAATGTGAAACATCAATCCGAATCGGGCGACGTTTCCCTTGATGATCAGGCTGCCGAACACCGGCAGGTGCAGTACTCTTCGATCGAACCAATAGCGCCCCCGCTCATCGTTGAGAAAACGACGCACCAAAAACCCGCCGACG
>JAHJRE010000258.1 GCA_018831055.1 Bacteroidota bacterium | reverse complement strand
CGATAGCGGGACATTCTGGCGTCCCTGCAAGGTAACAGGCGGTGTATGGGAGTATCCCGGCAATTGTGGTGATAGTGTTCCGCCGTTTACCGACGGTCTGTATAGGATAGAAGTAAGGGCACAAGATGGCGCATTAAATTACGAGTCAACGATAACGACAATAACAATCAGTTATGACACGCAAGTACCGACGACATCAATCAAGATGCCGTGTTTTGGCTGGCACAAGTCTTATGCAACTATATCAGGAACCGCTCAGGATCCTGGAAATGCTGGAATAGAGAAAGTAGAGGTAGCAATCAGGGATAATACTTTAGTACCACCAAAGTACTGGAGTGGTAGTAGTTTTAACAGTGTGGATATAGTGTGGTCAACAACAACACTATCGGATATTGGTGGTGGGAAATGGCAGTTTACGTATCCGATACCCGGTCAATCAATACCTAACTGGGGCAGCGGTGGCACTCAGAGTGCTGATGGCGACCAGATAGAGGTTCGCAGCCAGGTAACCGATAAGTCCGGGAATCAGGAGAGTCCGTATCAGAGTTGGACATTCTATGTAGATATTACCACACCTACGGTCAACATATTAAGTCCGGCGGTAAATGTCTCAACGATATCTACATTAACAACGATTTCAGGTAGTGCTGCTGATACGCCGTCGTATCCTGCTGGTCAGATAAAGAATGTGAAGATAAGGATATATAGATTATTAGACGAAAAGTACTGGGGTGGTATTACATTTAGTATTGCGAAAGTGAATGCGGATGATGCGTGGTTTGTGCCTGCAAGTACCAATTCTGCTGGCACTGTTTGGAGTCATCCGTTTAATTCAGGTGACTGGAACAACGGGTATCTCTACAGAATAGAAGCGAAGGTGGACGACAGAGCGGATAACTATCAGACAGGTTATTCGACGAGAGAGTTCAGGATTGATTATTCTCCACCTGTAAGCAAGGTGGACTTACCCGTTCATAGTTCGGTTATCTCGCAGTTTTCCAAGATAACAGGAACAGCGGCTGATACTGGCGGGTTAAAGAGCGTGAATATATCGGTAGTTCGGCTAGATACAAACAAGTACTGGGAGTCGGCGGTTCAGACATGGAATCAGAACACGACTTACTGGATAGAAGTAAACCCACCCTGGACGAGTTGGGATTTTACGCAGATAGAGCAGTCGCACTTAACCAACGGAGTAAGTTACTGGGTAACGACGATATCAACGGATGTGTCCCAGCCGCCGTTAGTGGAAGTTCCTTCATCTGCCCGTGGGTCGTATTTCATCTATGACACAACACCGCCGGTATCTAATATACGAGCGCCTGTGGATATTTCAACAGTGAGCATCAAGTCATATTCCTCAATTCAGATAGCAAGTGGTAATTGTTCTGATTTTCAGCCTTTCAGTGGAGCGGCGTATTCCAATAGTATCTCATCAGTAGAAATATCAATCCAGAATCTGACATTAAATAATACCTGGTGGACAGGTAGTGGCTGGGCAGAAAGCGAGACGTGGCGGCCGGCGAGTAATTTTGTTGTTGGCAACGACAGTTGGACATACACATCCATAGCTGACGCATTCAATAGTGGCTGGCAGTACAAATTCAAGACGAGGGGTTATGACGGAGCATTGCCGAACAATATCCAGACGGTATTCAACGAATACACCGTCACATATGACACGCATCCGCCAACTTCCAGCCTCCAACTTCCAACTTCCGTCAATCCCAATTACGGGCTGGACAGGATACTATCAACAATATCCGGTAGTAGCGACGATGATTTATCATCGCCTTACAAAGCTGGTGTATTAAAAGTCCAGGTACGAATATCCACCGGCACACCGGCGATTTACTGGAATGAAGTTAACTGGACAGGCACATCAGCAAGTTGGCTTGATACCGACACACCAGAAACCGACCCGTTTGTGTTCACATCAACACCTATGTGGTTAAACGGCAAGGAATATACAGTAGAGACAAGGGCGACTGATAAGGTAATACCGAGTGGCAATTTGCAAATAGCGTATTCTACGGTTACATTCAAATATG
>JAHJRE010000257.1 GCA_018831055.1 Bacteroidota bacterium | reverse complement strand
GTCGACAGCCGGTGCGCGATAATCAGCGACGTCCGGCCGGTCATCAGTTTGCGCAGCGAGGACTGGATCGTGCGTTCCGTCTCGGGATCAACCGAGCTGGTCGCCTCGTCCAGAATCAGTACTTCCGGATCGACCGCCAGCGCTCGCGCAAATGAGAGCAACTGGCGTTCTCCTCGGCTGAAGTTGGCTCCTTTTTCGGAGATCTCCGTCTTGTAGCCGGCGGGCAGCCGCCGGATGAATCCATCCGCCGCGACTGTCTTTGAGGCCCCGATGATCCGTTCGTCACTAACAGCGGTTGATTCCAGCCCGATATTCGCGCTGACATCGCCGGGAAACAGAATGATATCCTGCAGCACCAGCGCAAAGCGCCGCCTGAGATCGTCGAGCCGCATATCGCGAAGGTCGACTCCGTCAACCGTGATCCGGCCCTTCTGCGGATCGTACATCCGCAGCAACAGCGAGATGACGGTCGATTTGCCGCCGCCGGTCACGCCGACCAGCGCCACTCGCTTCCCGACCGGAAGTTCGAACGATACGTCGCGCAGCACCCAGTTGTCATCGTCGGCATAAGAGAACCAGACGTTCTCGAACCGGATGCTTTTGATCAGACCGGGCCATTCGGTCGGCTTGGCCGGATCGAGTATCCGACCCTTGATCGAGAGCAGCGAGAATATGCGCCGCCCGCCGGCGATCCCTTTTTGGAACACGCCGAGTTGATCCGCTGTCCGGGCGATCGGATCGAACTCTCTCCATACGAGGAGAATGAACATGACGATCGTCCCGGGGGATATGCCCCAGACCGAACCGGCCAGGAGAATCAGACCGATCTTTACCCATTCAAAATAGAACAGGACATTAAAGAAAATCGTGACGGACATATTGACATACGCATCTTCGCTGAACTTGCGTTCGTTGAAGTGATACACCCGCTTTCGGGCATAGTCGCCGCGATGGAATATCTGGATAATCGACATCCCGTGCAGGAACTCAGCCAGCGAGGCCGTCACCTCGGCCATCCGCTTCCGCACCTCAAGAAACCGGTGCGTCGTGATCCGGTGGAAGAAGTACATCATTGTCGCGAGCACCGGTATAAACGAGGCCAGCACCAGCGCCAGTTGCCAGTTTATATAGAACATGATCGAATAGATGCCGAACATCAGCACCAGATCTCCCACCACCAGCACCACGGTGTTGGTGAAGAGCATCCGCAGCGATTCGGTATCGGATTCGATCCGCGCCATCAGCCGCCCGACCGGGTTCGTGTCAAAGAACGAAATATCGAGCGACAGCATATGGTCGAACAGCTTCTGTTTCAACGACACCATGATGTCCTGCCCGATAATCTCCAACTTCACTCGCTGTATATACTGCAGCACAAGGGTCACCACCTGGATCAGGACAATCGCGCCGCCGAACCACAGCAGGATCGTAAACGAGCGGTCCTCGGAAGGTTTCGCCAGTTCGGTCGTGATCGGACCATCGATAGCGCGCTGAATCAGCCACGGCCAGGTTAAGGAAAGAATGGTCACGCCGATCAGCAGGGACAGACAGAAGGCCAGTCCCTTTTTATGTTTGGCGAGGAAGGGAGTCAACTGAGCAAACGCCTTTCGGACGCCGATCTCCTTCTCTTCCCTGCTCATCCGTTCGTCTTCGTAAAATTCCGCAGTCATCGTGCTGCCTCATCCCTTTAGCGTTGTCATTGGTCAGGCCGCGTGCCGATTCGCCAACAAAAAACCCGCCGGACTAAAATCAGCCGCGGCGGGTAATTCGAAAAACTTTAGTCTTCGCCTACTCAACAGGACGTACTCCTCCCGCCGCAAAAAACGCCATTCGGCGCCTGAATAAGTATGATGCCATACATCATCATCAAAAGATCTCTTTGTTTCCTGTTTGCGACAAGGTTTAGTACATTATCGTTATTTGACGAAAGCTTATTCTCGTTTGTTTCGCAAAGATATCTACTTTTTTCATAATGTCAAAACTTTTTTTGTGCAAATCTACAAACTATTCCTGTTTAAGTCCTCTTTCGTTTTCTATAATAGACCCGGTGCTGATTACCGCAATGCTGCGAACTTCGGAAAGCAAATAACATGGGCCGGAGTCTTGCG
>JAHJRE010000256.1 GCA_018831055.1 Bacteroidota bacterium | reverse complement strand
TTTGCCAGAAATGGAAAGGACAAAGCATGTTCATCGTTTGCACCCGTATATGGGTAAATTTATCCCACAACTTGTAGAAATTTTTTTGAGAAAATATCAACCTAAATTAGTTTATGATCCATTTTGTGGCTCTGGCACAACATTAGTCGAAGCAAATGCTTTGGGCATTGATTCAATAGGTACGGATATTTCTATTTTTAATACTTTGCTTTCAAGTGTAAAAACATCGGATTATGATATTCAGCTTTTGGAGAAGGAAATCAAAGACATGCTACAAAGGTTGCACAAATACAAAAGTAAATTTTCAAAAGACGAAAAAGTAAATAAGCTCTTTGCAACGAAAAACGAGTATATAAATAATTGGTTTGCCCCAGATACACAAAGAGAGCTTTTGTGCTATTTAAGATTGATAAAAGATTATACTTATCAAGATTTGTTAAAAATTGTTCTTTCTCGTTCAGCTCGTTCTGCGCGACTTGTTGCGCATTATGATTTAGATTTCCCAAAAGCACCTCAAATTAAACCCTACCAGTGTTATAAGCACGGTAGAGTTTGTACTCCAGTTAATGAGGCATATAAATTTTTATCACGATATACCATAGATACCATGGAAAGAGTGAGAGAATTTTCCAAAATTAAGACAAGCGCAAAAGTTACCATAAACCATGCTGATTCTAGAATCGTTGAATTGCCTAAAGGCATTGATATGGTTTTTACTTCGCCGCCCTACCTCGGGCTGATTGATTACCACGATCAACATAAATATGCTTATGAACTTTTAGGGTTACAAAATAACGAAAATAGAGAAATAGGCCCAGCAAAAAATGGTCAATCTGAAAGGGCAAAAAAAGAATACATTGACGGAATAAATGCCGCGCTGTCACACACAAGAAATTTTATGGCAAAAGACGGGCTTGTTTTAATAGTGGTAAATGATAAATATAATTTATATAAACCGGAAGTAGTTGGTTTTAAATCAATCGGTAGGGTTGACCGCCATGTAAATAGACGGACAGGACGAAGGGACACTCCTTTTTATGAAAGTATTTTAATTTGGCAAAAAATATGATCAATAAAGAAACAAGAAATACAATCAAAGGATATTTGGAGGGCTTCATTCAAGGTATGATTGAAGAAGCAACTGATAACGGCTTTGATCCGAAGCAACTTCGTCCGATTCGAGAAGTATCTAAAAAAGGAGATTTAAAACCATTTCATGAGTCTTTGTTACCCGACGGTCTTTTGAAAATAACTGAGTTTGAAAGATCATTTTCTACAAAACTTGGCACAACTTTTGAGGAGTGCGCTCGTTTGATTGCAAAAATAGTTCACAAAAACGCAGAGCGAGGTCATAGAGTTAGGGGTGTGGTTACCGCAAAAGCCATTAAACGTATTGAAGAAATAACGAGCAAGATTGGCAGTGGCGGAATGAAATCAAAATACCCTAATTTTGTGAAAGAAATTATTGAGTTAAGCAAAAATGGTTCAGGTATTGAGCGAGTTAGTATTGCTGATTTGTATATTGAAACAAAATTTGGCGAAGAATGGTTTTTTGAAATTAAAAGTCCAAAACCAAATAAAGGACAATGCATGGAAGCGACAGGTCGTTTGTTACAAATTCAAGCTATTACTTGCGCTAAATTTCCAAAAGCAAAAGCGTTTTATGCTACCGCTTATAACCCGTATGGTGTTAAAAAAGAAACTTTTAAGCATAGCTTTATTCTAAATTATATGGATTTGGAAAATGAAGTTTTGATTGGTAAAGAGTTTTGGGATATGATTGGTGGAAATGGAACTTACGAGGAAATCTTGAGTATTTATCAAGAAGTCGGCAAAGAGAAAGGCCCAGACATGCTCGATCAATTAGCTTTAGGGTATTAAATTAATGAGAGATTTTTTAGTTTCCAGCTTTGGGAGCAAACCCCTCGCCTTTAGGCGAACCTTTTAAGATTAAATTAAAATTAAGATTATAAAAAATAAAAATATAAGAATGAATGTGGGCGACAATTTTACGGTCATGGATATTCTCTAAACCCCCACCTTTAAAGCCTAACTTTGCTTTAGCAAAGTTTTTTTCAACCTATCGCCTTTAGGCGATAGTAGTTGAGTACAAATCTAAAGAGGGGTTGGGTATAAACTTGTATCTTCTCCTCTTTTTTTAGCCTTAGCAATTTTTGATATATGTGGAGTTATTGGCTCAAAAAATGGGGTGAAGCAAGTGTAGATAATATAGGGTTATGATGCCCTCTTTATTATCAGATGACTGGCCTTTGATAAACTTAAATTAACTTAAATTTATGGAATTTAGTTTTAATTTAAAAAAAACAGAAATTGAACAAGCAATAAAATGGGCAAAATTTCCTTTTTTTGGGTTTGCCAAGCA
>JAHJRE010000255.1 GCA_018831055.1 Bacteroidota bacterium | reverse complement strand
CCAGAGAGTTGACTGCCCGGTATTCGGTGTATAGGTCATTCGCGCCGATCTTCTCGGTTACCTCCCAGCGGTCGAAGACCAGGGGGCCGGTCACGGCCTTGGCATTGCCCGTGATGGTCTTCTGGATCAGGCCGGCGAAGCGGCGGATGTTGTCGTTCGCCCAATTCGGCAGCAGGGCCGTATCGGTGAAGAATCGGGCCGCCTTCTTGATAGTGCAGACATGCTCCGCGTCCCGGTCGGCCGGATCGACCAGATACGCATCCGGCGCGCATAGAATTACTGCCTCGGCGATGAACACACGCTCCAGGTCACGATTCGCCGGGTTCGCCTTGGTGATGACGCCTTTCAGCGACTTGGCATGCTCCCGGATCTTCGGCAGGGGCGAAAAGAAGGGCCGTCGTCCTTCCGGGTACCATTTGTTGCCTTGCACCTCAATGGTGCCGCGTGTGCCCTTCACGTCGACAAGGAAGACCGCATGCGGAGCCACCACCGCGATGTCCACTTCAAAGTTCTGGTTGTCGTGTTTGATTTCGAAGTTGTGAAGAATGACATAGTCATCCGGCAACACATCGCGCAGATGTGCTATCGTCCTGCGTTCGCCATCGTTGACTGGACTGCCGATGGGGATGACCTTAGCCATGATGAGATCTCATCGCTTTCTTCTCAAGATTGCTCTCCAAGTCTTTGACAACGGAGAGCTCAATTAATGCCGCATCAGAGAGATTCTCATTGTATTTCGCTACGGCATCGGCAATCGCTTCGCGTTTTCCATTCTTAACGACAGGTACTCGGAATTCAGCGATCATCTTTGAGTCAAGACTCGGGATCGATGAGCCAAACGCCGTGCCGATTGTAGCAAGATACCCTGGCTCAGTGGCGAATACAGCAAACAGATAATTACGCCATATCTGGTCGATTGCTCGTATTCGCACCAGATGCTCTGATGCACAATGACCAATGTTCATCTGGAGGGGAAGAACCGCATGTCCAATGATGCCACCAAGCTGCCCGCTTCTAGGAAGCAAGAGATCCCTGTCGGAAATCTGTAGCCGCTCAAAATCCTTAGTCTTGCGGGATATCAAGTAGTCACCCTGTGGGATAGTCCGAAAGACTGCCGATGACGAGAGGAAAGTCGAACCAGCATCGGGGTTTTCAACTTTCATTCTTGCACCACGATTCGGCTCAAAAACATCTTCAACGAGATCTGCTAGCGGAACGGACAAGGAGTTGTCAAAAAGGCAATTCCTGCCAGCCAGTGGACCAATGGAATGATGGAAGGCATCGAATCTTCGTAAAACATCTGAAGACGATGCTTGGGATATGTTTGCGCATTCGTGGATAGGGGGTTCCCATCCGATGAGTTTCTCCATCTCGCGAAGGATATCTGCGCGTTGCCGTGCCGCTTTCGATCTTAGCACTGCGGATTTCAACACGCGGTTATGTATGTCTTCCTCCTCTCCTTTGCCCAACCTCGGCACAGGCAAATTCGCGATATGCTCCGGCTCAATGTGCTGGATGATCGCGCCATAGGTGCCGGATACCACCAGAGGCACCCCGAACCTGCTGCTCAGGAACGCATAGAGATACCCCGGCGGGATCTTCTCCGGGTCGGGGACGACACGCATGACGTGCTCACTGCAAGCCATTCCATCCATGTCTTCACGACTGTAGACCATTCGTCCAACCGTTCCCGACCGTGTAATCAGCGTCCAGTCTTTGCGAATTGTAAATTTCGGATTCTTGAGTACCTGCCTTTTCGATAGAAGCGGCAGGTGACTCAAATCTGCATTCAGGATATCAGAGCTCCCAAGGAAAGGAATTCCGTATTCAGGGTCATCAACCCACGTGCGGCCCTCGCGCCCAGCATGATAGATCCCATCCAGTCCGCCAAGAGTCACTTTCTGAAGCGGTTCCTTACGAACCTTCAACTTCTCAAGCAGAATTCGAGCCTCCACCGCACCGGAAAGAAACGGCTTGCAGTCAAAACGACACCCCTGTTTGCGAAGCCAGTGCGAGGTCACCGGATTGTCCATATTAACAATCTTCATGCGGTGGCCTCTCGACGCAAGAGAAGTCTGTTGAGTTCTACTGCTTCCATAGTTGGTAAATCTCCTTGCGTCTGGCGAATGCCTCTTTGCCGCCCTCCATAATCGAGACGATGGCTGTTTGGATGTCCGATTGATCAATACTCCCGGTGCTAATATTGCATGTTGTCCCTGAAATAGAGCAGGCCCCTACCTGCTCGGCATCACCAAGAACAGGAAAATTCGCATTGTGAGTCGCAAAGATGAATTGCACGCCCACCTTGAGTGAACGGAGCAGCTTAATGACGTCTTCGAAGATGGTTTGGTTATCTAGGTCATCTTCGGGCTGGTCAATCACGATAAGGTCGTTATCCCTCTGATTCAGAATGAATAGGACTAGCGCGGATGCACGTTGACCGAGAGAATGATCTCGCAATTCCTTGCCGTGATACATGATTTGAAACGTGTGTGGAACCTTCCACGTAACCAACAGGGCTTTGGCATCGTTGAAATACTTTCGAAACACTTCACCTGAATCCCCAAGACCATTGCATATTCCATCTAACCCTTGATATACCGATATGAAATCGGCGTGGCCTTCCAATATGGATTCCAACGTAGCTTCTCGAAGTCGGCTACCGCGGAACTGGTTCTTCAGTTCCTCTAGCATTGCAATCCTGTCGCCTTTGTACGTGGGTATAATCTGCAACGCCGTTTGTCCTTCATTCATCTTCCTGACTTCTACCTCAATCTGTTTGAATTCGTGATGCCAGAGGTCATTGAGTCGTTTGAGCTCCTTCAGCAGTTCGTCACGCAGCGCGGTCCTCTTGATTCGGCTCTTTGCAGTCTCTGCGAGGGCAAGCTTAACATTCTGAAGCTCTTTGTTCAGCTTGACAAAATCATCCGGGCGCACGCTAACCTCACCAGATTCCTCAAGCTTTTCGCTCAGTTGGCGCTCGATAGCAGCAAACTCTTCTTTCAATGCTTCGCGGCGACGCGTGACCTCTGAATGTTTCTCCTTCAATGCGCGGTTGTCGTTTCGCGTCTCGGAAATGACCTGCCGAATGCGTTCAGGCACTTTCCTGATGCGCTCCAAGATCGCATTCATTTCATCCATTATGTCCTTGTTCTCTTTGGATTCCAAATTTGCGACCGCCGAAAGCTCCGCCTCTTGCTCATTCAGGAATGTATCGACGGAGCGAATAAAACCTTCAATCTTCTCTACGACGCGACCGGCATGTGTCACATCAGCCTGAAATTGCACTTGGCGATTGAGCTTATCTTCTACGCCATAGTCTTTGAACAGCTTGAGACGAAATTCTGTGTCCTTCCGTTTGGTCTCATGTTCTGCTTCCAAGTTATCTATGTCTTTGAGTTTGTCTAAGCTTCCAAGCACATCGAGAACGCGTTGATGCTGCTCAGCAATCTCTCGCCGAACAGCATCAAGCTTCGAGCCTAATAGCCGCTCAACTAACTCGCTCTCTAGGCCAGATCCACGTAGAACGAGTTCTTTCTGGCCAAAGAATAGTGGCTTCTTGATTGGGATTGATACTCCGGGCTGCAACTCGTCATTGTAGTAGAGATCGTGATTCTCGTTCAAAATGCGTCGAACCTGAAATACTCTTCCTTGGGCGTCTTCGACATCGACGATCACTTT
>JAHJRE010000254.1 GCA_018831055.1 Bacteroidota bacterium | reverse complement strand
TCGCGAGTTACAGGACTTATCAAGCAGGAGCAGCTATCGTCCGGTCAAGAATCTATCACAGATCCCAATGCTGTGGTAACAACTTCCGCACCAATGCACTTTTTAGATATGCCGTTCAGCTCAAGCGGCCCGGTAGTGTTGAATCGATTCCGCGAAAGTCATGCTAATGTCCCGTTGGAAACCGCTTGTTTTCGAGCGTCACTCTCCGTTTCAACTCTCCGCCGGAGCTTGGCGTGCGCTCCACGGCCGCCGATGGCAGGTCGGTCGCTCTTCTTAAACGGACCGTGGGGGAAGTAGCTCAGAATCAGGTCGGCAAAGGGCTTGAACAGAGGGTCGTCGGTTGCCTTGCGTTTGCGATTTACTATCCACTGGCCGTCCACCGTCACTCGCCTGAAAAAGTAACGGCCGCCCCCTGAGAAAGGGCGGCCGTCGAGGGCACCTGAGTTAGAGAGAGGGAATTTGCTTACGGGCAGGCGCCCGGTGTCGCACCACCCTGGAAGAGGAAGGCCACCAGGTAGGTCAGGTCGGACACGTTGAGTCCACCGGCGCCGTCAACGTTACCACGGGCAACGCAGCAACCGGTGTTCGTAACGGTACCCATGAAGCCGCCGTTGTAGAGGAAGCTCCAGTAGTTCATCCACATCGTGTAGCTGTCCTTGAGCGCGTACGGATCCACCGCGCCCCGATACGGCACGGCGTCAAACCACGGATCGGTCGGAGTCTTGACATTCTGGGTAGCATAACCGGTCGGGCTCGGACGAAGGTCGAGCAAGCCGTTCTGGCCGCGGTCAATGCTCGCCAGTTCCGGATTCACGAGGTTGTTATTCTTGCCAAGGACGAAGAGTGTATTCCGAACGAAATCCTGGGTCACATAGCTCGCCAGATCGGTTCCGGCGCCGTACTTCCACCAGATGTTGTTCTGGAAGTCGAAATCGCCCTGTTCGAGACGCTTGCGGCTGTCCTCGAGAAGCGGATCGGCCAAATCCTCGACAGAGATCGCCTGGCTCGTGCCGTCGATGAAGATACTATTGTAGAACGACGGAGCGCTGTTGTCGCGAATCTCAAACGTGAAGTCGTTATCGGCCGTCGCACCGGCGCCCGCTCCGACAAAGGTCACGTTGTACAGTACCGGCTGCGACAGCGGAAAACCGTCTTCCGGCGTCGTGCCGCCGTCCATCTCGGCGCAGCGGTTGGCGACATCGTCGCCCTGCACTACGAGCAGGAACTGCAGACGGCCATGATAGCCTTCATCGGTGTCAAAACCGTCGTCGCCGTTGAACGCCGCGATAAGGTACTTGCAGTCGACCGTACCGCCGAACCATTCGAAACCGTCATCCTTGTTCTGGAACACCTCGATATGATCGATCTGCGTTCCGCTGCCAAGTGCGCCCATCGTCAGACCGTTGATTTCGTTGGCCGTACCGATTTCGGTGCCGCCGTGACGGATCGAAATATAGGAGAGGATTCCGGAGTTGTGATTGTCATCCGGGCCGCCGCCGAGGTCGCCGCCGCCGTAACGGGCGCGCGGTTCGAGCGGATCGATTCCCTCGATCTGACCGAAACCGGTGGTGGTGTTGATCGTCGCCTTACCAAGGACAATCACGCCGCCCCAGAGGCCGCGACCGGCGTCGCCCTGCGGAATGTCGTATGCATCGGTGACATCGTCAAAGATCGACGTGAAGATGATCGGCTGGGAAGCGGTGCCTTGAGCGATAATGTAACCGTCGCGGGTGACTATCAGCGCCGACGACGCCGTGCCCTGACCATCCTGGGCTTTGATCACGGTACCCGGCTCGATGACGAGCGTGTCGCCGGCCTCGACCCAAATCTTGCCGCTCATTTCGTAGACATTGTCGTTGGTCCAGACCGTCCGGCCGACCACGCTGGCGTTGGTCACGACCACCACCGGCTTGCCGTTGTCGGTCGTACCCGGCTTCAGGAAGCCGCCGAAATCGAGGAAGGTCCACTTCTGCAGCCACGAATAATCGTTGGCCGGGAAAGCTCCCTGGTAGCTCACGGCGTCAAACCACGGATCGGCCGGAGCGC
>JAHJRE010000253.1 GCA_018831055.1 Bacteroidota bacterium | reverse complement strand
CCCACAGAGACGGATACGGTCACGGTATCCATCAACAGCAACGCAAATAGCCTGACCCCCAATACCTACCCCTGTATGGTAACCTTCAACAACACAACCAACGGATCGGGCAATACCTCTCGGAACGTGACCCTGGCTGTTAATGCCCCGGCCAAGGGAACTGTTTCCGTTAACCCCGATCCGAACACCATTAATGCGCCGTGGACATTGACAGGCCCTGGCGGGTATTCGCTTAATGGGAACGGAGACCAGACACTATCTAATCTCGATCCTGGTGACTACACCCTTACCTGGGGCGATGTAAATGGATGGAACAAGCCGTCGCAAACACCTGTGACCCAGCAAATTCAGGCCGGTGGGCAGGTCACGTTTTCGGGCACTTATACGCAGCAGACCATTCAGTTCGTAGTCGACAGCACCATGATAACAGTCCCAGAAGGAGGGATAAATCCCTTGCAGATCAAATTGAGCGGTCAGCCTTCAAATGATGTCAATGTAACCGTTAGCAAGGTTGACGGTGACGCGGACATTACTGTCCAATCCGGTGCAAATCTCACTTTCACAACCTCCAACTGGAACACTTATCAGACCGTTACACTCTCTGCGGCCCAGGATGCAGACAGCATCAATGGTGTGGCCGCGATCAGAATCGCCGCTACGGGGATTCCTGATGCGGATATCACAGCAACAGAATTGGATACTTCGATTACAGATTATATCGAACAGCAGACATACCAAGGAGATTGCCAGAATAGACCCCCAGGTAGCACCTGTGTTCAATATAATGATGGCTATACTTGCTTAGTCTTTGAAAGCATATATGGCTGGGACCTTAATGGAAATCTTCAGATTGCACACGGCTACAATGGAGACTATTATCATGTCCTCGGATCAAATCGCATTAAATTTGTTGGCCAAGATGCTGATGGAGATTTGGTCCCCAATGCATCTGATAACTGTCCCGACATATACAATCCCAATCAAGAGGATTCGGACGGCGACGGTGTAGGCGATGTCTGTGATTTTGAAACACCGGTTTATGAGGCAGCGGGTGCTTGGACCGGGTCCACCTTCAACACGTGGTCCGATTGTCCCGATGGGGCGGATTCACCGGGAACAAGCACCTTCACCTTGACCCAAACCGGGAACCAGGTGACAGCCAATATTAACGGAAATACATATACCGGCACAGTCAGCGGCGAGACGTACACGTTCTCCTATTCCTATCCCGACGATGGTGGGACTACCACAGAGACCGTTACCTTTGTCCTTAGTTCAGCCACGTCTGGTACCGGGACCGTAACCTGGACATGGACCAATGGGGACGGGACCTATTCATGCCAGGGAGGGAGTGACTTTACGGTTACGAAAGGTCCGGTAGCCAAAGGTGATATTGATGAGGATGGCGATGTAGATTTAGCTGATGCCGTCCTTGCCCTTCAGGTCATCTCTGGATTGAATCCGTCTGGGATTCGTTCGGATTATGCGTCATCTGGGGCGGATGTGAACGGGGATAACAAGATAGGAATTGAGGAAATAATTTATACTCTCCAGATTATATCAGATATGAGAGAGGAACAAACGGAAACGGGAACGCAATATCTATATATCAGTGACACGGGGGCAGGCGTTGTTCATAAAATGACGACTGAAGGGGAATATATTAAGTCCATTGGTTCCGGTTTGTTTACCAATCCCGTGAACTGTATATTTGACTCAAAAAATAATCTTCTTGTTTCCGATGGTCAAAATTTTAAGGTGTTTAAGGACGATATCTATTTGAAGACTTTTGGGGACGGACATTTTACGACAGGAAACGGTGCAAAAAGTGTCACGATAGATTTAGAAGGAAATATTTACGCAGCAAACAGAGGCACTGGACTTGTGGAGGTCTTTGACGCTGATTATCAACATATTAATACCTTGGATTTCAGAAGTAATTTGGGTGGTAATTTTGAAGGGCCCAATGGGATCAGCTTTGATCCGGTTTCAGGAAATCTCATTTTTACAACACACTGGGCCAGCAGTAATGATCGAAAACTTTTTGAAATAACCACCAGTGGCAATATCGTAAAAGAGTTTGGGCTAAGCTGGTACAGCCACGATGAATGCAAAATAAGATCCGACGGAATCCTTTTTGTGTCGGATTCCACAAGCGGAATTAAAGGTATTCGAGTTTTCGATAAGAACCGAAACCAGATAAAGATCTGGTTACAAAATCAGCTTTCACAGTTCTGGGGAATTGCTTTTGATCATGATGGCAAAATTTATGTCTCAACCGATGCCACCAAGATTAATGTATATCCATCATATGACACCGGAACACCACTTCGTACAATTAATAACTCGAATTTTAACCAAATTGGAGGGTTTACTATCGGAGGTGGTTAAGATTTTGAAT
>JAHJRE010000252.1 GCA_018831055.1 Bacteroidota bacterium | reverse complement strand
CCGACGGTTTCGCACAGCTTGAAGAACTTTTTCCACTTTACCTCTCCCTGGCCGATTACAGGTTCGGCGATCTTGGAAGAGAATTCCTTCAGGTGTACCGTGCGGGCGCGACCGGCATATTTTTCCAGATATGGCAACGGGTCGGCACCGCCGTGCAGGGCGTTGCCGGTGTCGATCTGCATGACGACGTCGCGGCAGGTGTTGTCGAAGAAAAAGTCCCACGGCTTTTTCCCTTCCACGGGAGTGAACTCGGTGTGGTGGTTGTGATAGCCAGTGAACATGCCATGCTTCTTCAGCTTGGCGGCGAGTTCGTTGAAAATATCCGCCGTCTTTTTCCAGGCGGCGAGGTTTTCCGTATATTCCTTGGGCAGGCCGGGAATGATCGGGTATTTGCTGCCGATTTCCGCCTGATACGCCACGGTTTTTTCGAATTCGTCGCCCAGCATGGTGGGAATGCCCAGGTGCGAACCGGCGACCTTGAGGCCGTTGTCGTCCAGCATCTTTTTGACATCCTTCGCCTTGTGCTCGAAAAATCCGGCGAACTCCACGCCGTCATACCCCATTTCCGCCACTTTCCTCAGCGCTTCCGCCAGGTTGTTCTTGCATTCCTCTCGAATGGAATACAACTGCAACGCAATCGGAATCCTGCTCATTTCTTTCTCCAGTGTGAACTTTGAATTATTGAAAATATCCCGGACGCCCGGGTCATGTTTATAAGGTCTTAGTTTATTATAGGCGAAGAGGTCAAGTCTCCAGTTGACAGTCTCCAGTGTTTGTTTCCGAAAGCTAATTACAGAATAGTGGGACAGGCAATTTTTCTACTGTTTGATCCTGAGCGTTTGTACAGTAATTACTGGAGACTGCCAACTGGAGACTAAAAATCCTCTCCCCTAAAGATGAAAAAGTCGTTTTCAAGCCGATTCCCTGACCACCAGTCGCGGCGGGATAACCGTGCTGGATTCTTCCTTGCCGTAGATCATGCGGATGATTTTCGTCACCGCCACCTTTCCCAGTTCCCGCATCGGTTGGTTGATGGTGGTAAGCGGCGGGTTCAGGTAAGGCGTAAGGTAGAGGTCGTCGTAGCCGATGACGTAAACGTCTCGCCCTATTACCAGCGGGGTATTGGTCAGACAGCCATACAGGTGCAGAGCGTTCATGTCGGCGGAACAGAAAATCCCGCAGGGCAGCTTCGTTGCCGAGGAATGCAGGATTTTATCGATAGCTCGGTTCGGGTCTGTGATCCACTGCACCTTCTGGCCGCTTTCGGCAATAACTTCTTCGTAACCGCGTTTCCTGGTCAGGGCGTAACCGTGCAATGCAGTTTCCGGCGCCAGCGGTTTAGGTGCGGAGGCGTTGTAGGAGCCGAAAAAGTAATAGCTGCGGCAGTTCTTCTGCAACAGATGCCGTCCGGCGATGCGCCCTCCCTCCAGGTCGTCGATGGAAACCGTGACCGCATCCTTGACGGTATAGGCGTCGCTGATGAAAACCGATTTGCCGCCGCGTTGGAGGAACTTTTCCATAATCCCGTTCACTTCCGCCCCGAGATTGTGATAGGGATAGCTGATAATGCCGCAATGGCGGCTGTCGGAAGTGGATTCCATGAAATCGCGGTAGCGCTTGATCGAAAGCCCGAAGCGGAACCCCAGCGGGAAGCCTTCCTCCTCCGCCTGTTCCGAAATGCCGAAAGTCATTTCCGCGATCAGCTTGTTGGGGGTCTCCGGCAGAAACACGCCGATCACCGGCGCTTTGCCGCGTTTGAGAAATTCCGCCGCGCGGTTGTGGCGATAGCCCATTTTCTTCGCGATTTTCTCCACGTGCAGACGAGTCTCTTCCGACACCCGCGCGTTTTTGTCAGGCTGGGGATTCAGCGCCCGCGACGCGACCGACACCGACACTCCCGCGGCCTTGGCAATCTCTTTCAGGGTCGACATACTTTCTCCGAACAAACGTTTGCGCAGCCTATACCGGGATAATATCCTCTTTATCGGCGTTGTCAAATATTTTGAACATACGTTTGCGCAAATTTATAAAAAAAAAAGTCTTTAGTCAGCGGGATTGCGTTTCCGCCGCACGCGGATTTATTCTATACAGCGTGCAACTTGGGATTAGGGAAGGGATTACAGATATTTCAGAAAAGCGGCTTCATATCCTGCCACCATTTTGTTTAGCGAGAAAAATTCCGCCCGTGCTTTCAGCGAAGGGATGAAGGCGGTTGTCTCGCTGGCGGGAAGGGCGGCGATTTCGGCGATTCTTTTTGCGATTTCCCGCGGCGATTCGGCGGGAACGTAAAAAACGCCTGGGGTATTTACCGCAACTTCTTGTAGCGAATCTATTTCCGACGCCAGCACCGGTACGCCGCACGCCAGCGTTTCCAATAAAACCAACGGCATTCCCTCCCAGCGTGAGGGCACGACGCAGAGGTCGAGCGCGGGGATGAACTCTTCAGCGGCGGGGAAATATCCGGCGAAGACCAGTTGGTCTGATACTCCGAGTTCCCACGCAAGTTCTTTCAGAGCAAATTCTTCCGGCCCGTAACCCGCCAGCGCGTAGCGGCAGTCTACGCCATCGTTTTTCAGCCAGGCAATTGCCTGCAGGAACAGGTCAAACCCTTTCTGGAAATTGAAGCGACCGAATCCTCCGATCAGGAAGGCGTCTTCCGGCACGCCGATTTCGGCACGGATAGAACATCTGTTGGCAGAATTTGGCAGGGCTTCGAAGCGGGACAAGTCAATGCCGTTATGAATCACAGTGAAAAATTGGTCAGGCAAACCAGTCTGTTCCTGGTGGAATTTTTTAGCCGCCTCGCTGACGCAGATTTCCAGATCGCACCAGCGGGAGGTCAATCTGTCCAGCCGGAAGTGCCACCCCTTCCGCCTTTTTTCGACAATGTGGACGGTCGAGATCACCGGGATTTTTTTAGGCAGCAGCGCCGCCGCCAGGCGGCCAGTCACGTTGGCATGAATGAGATGGGTGTTAAGCAGGTGAATATTTTTTTCCAGCAGCAGTTTGCGGATTTTGAGCACCACGTCCACGCGCCAGGGGTGATACGCGCCCAGGTCAATCACTTCGATTCCGTGCGCGCGGATGCGGTCGGCGTATTCCCCGCGCCCGTCCAAAGCCGCGACGGTGACGCGGAATTTCTCCTGGTCAAGGCTGACGGCGAGGTCGTGAACGATGCGTTCCGCGCCGCCGGGTCGCATTTCCGTGGTCAGCAGCAGGATATTGAACAAGTTGATCCCCGGAGTACGCGCAGGTACGATGACTCTACTTGAAATGTGTTCCGCCCAGCGCGGCGGAAAGCATCCCTTTTAGCACCGCCAGGTCGTGCAAGGCCAGACCGGCGGAATGATAAAATCTTCCTTTG